>DATHLO010000152.1:0-6033 GCA_035488075.1 Steroidobacteraceae bacterium
CATCCTGTGCGAACCGGACTCGCGCGAACCGTGGTTCATGTCCGCGGCGCACGATGACTCGTGCCTGAAGGACACGCTCGCCGGCTTTGAGGTGGCGATCGACCGCACGCTCGACTGCCTCGGAACGACGCGCCGGGTGCCGGCCTGAACCTCACCGGGCAGCAGGTGTCGGCATGAGCACGGGCGCTGCGAACCGCTACGACGCGATCGTCGTGGGCGCGGGGCACAACGGCCTCGTCAACGCCTGCTACCTGGCGCGCGCGGGACTCAAAGTGCTGGTGCTCGAGCGCAACTCGTACATCGGCGGGGCAGCGGTGAGCCGCAGCCTCTACGACGGCTTCACGTACTCGAACTGCTCTTACGTCTGTAGCCTCCTGCGTACCGAGATCATCCGCGCACTCGAGCTGCCCGCGCACGGCTTGCAGATCATCCCCTACGAGGGCGGCTGCACCATGATGCGCGACGGCGGGCATCTGGCGGTGTACGACAATCACGATGCGATGCGCCGCGAGATCGCGCGCCACTCGCGGCACGATGCGGAGGCCTACGACCGCTATGTGCGCGACATGCTGCGCCACTGCCGCTTCATCAAGCCGCTGCTGCTGCGCGAGCCGCCGGATCCGACCTCGTTCCGACCGCGCGACCTGCAGGAGCTGCTCTTTCTCGGTAAGCACTTCCACAAGCTCGGCGAGGCGCGCATGTACGACACGCTGCGCTTCTTCACCATGAGCTGCGCGGACATGCTCGAGGAGTACTTCGAGAGCGAGATCGTCAAGGCGCACCTCTCGGGCAGCTCGATCATCGGTACCGCACTCGGCCCGCGCTCGCCCGGCTCCGCCTACGTGCTGCTGCACCACTACATGGGCAGCATCGACGGGGCGGTCGGCGCCTGGGGTTTCGCCCGCGGCGGCATGGGCGCCATCACGCAGGCACTCGCGGCCTCCTTCAAGGCGAGCGGCGGCACCGTGCGCGCCAGCGCCCCGGTGGAGCAGATTCTGGTGCACAGCGGGCGCGCCACGGGCGTGGTACTGGTGGGCGGGGAGGAGCTCTCCGCGCGCGTCGTGGTTTCGAATATGGACGTCAAGCGCACCTTCCTTGAGACGGTGGCGCCGCAGCACCTGCCGCCGGAGTTTCTCGAGCAGGTGCGCCAGTTCAAGATCCGCGGTTCCTCGGGCAAGCTGAACATCGCCCTTGATGGCCTGCCGCACTTTCCGTCCATCCCGCAAGGTTCACCCTCGACACGCGGTGACATGCACATCACCGACACTCTGGAGATGGTCGAGCGCGCCTACGATGACTGGAAGGAGGGACGCTGGTCGCGCGTGCCGTACGTCGACATGTTGATCCCCACGCAGATCGACCCCACCATGGCCCCCGATGGCAAGCACTACATGTCGGTCTTTGTGCAGTACTGCCCGTACCGGCTCGCGGACGGGGAGTGGACGCCGGAGAAGCGCCAGGCATTCGGCGACACGGTGATCGATGCGATCGGCCGTCACAGTCCTGACTTCAAGGATCTGATCCTGCACGCGGAGATCCGCACGCCGCGCGATATCGAGAACGAAGTCGGCCTGACCGAGGGCAATATCTTTCAGGGCGAGCTCACCTTCGATCAGCTGCTCTTCAACCGCCCCGTCCCCGGCTATGCGCAGTACCGTGCACCGGTGCGCGGCATGTACCTGTGCGGCTCGAGCACGCACCCGGGCGGCGGCGTTATGGGGGCACCCGGCGCCAACTCGGCGAACGCCATCCTGCGCGACCTGGGACGCAGCCAGTGAACGCGGCGGCGCGCACGCACTACGACAGCATCGTCGTCGGCGGTGGCCACAACGGACTCGTGTGCGCCGCGTACCTCGCACGCGGCGGACGCCGCGTGCTCGTGCTCGAAGCGGCTGACCGCGTCGGCGGCGCGGCCGTCACGCGCGAGTTCGCCCCCGGTTTCAAGGTCTCCGCCTGCGCCCACCTGCTGCACCTGATGCCGCCGGCCCTGATCCGGGATCTGGGCCTCGAGGCACACGGTCTTAAGCTCGCCGCCCAGAACCTGCCGACGGTCGCGCTCGCCGCGGACGGGCGGCACCTGAGTTTCGGACCGGGCAACCTGGCGGAGCTGGCCGCACACTCTGCCACCGACGCCGCGGCGCTCGCGGACTGGCAGGGGCTCCTGAAGCGCTTCGCGCGCGCGCTGCACCCGGTGCTGACCGAGACGCCGCCGCGTCTTGGCGCCGATGCCTGGCGCGATCGGGCCGCGCTCCTGGGCCTCGGCTGGCGCCTGCGGCGACTCGGACGCCACGACATGCGCGAACTGCTGCGCATCGGGGGGATGTGCGCCTACGATCTGCTCGAAGATCGCTTCACGCTGCCGCTCGTGAAGGGTGCGCTCGGGCTCGATGCCGTGCTCGGCACCAACTACGGCCCGCGCTCTCCGGGCACGGTGGTGTCACTCCTGTACCGCGCCGCCGCCTCGCACGGTGCCGATACTCTGGCATTGCCGCAGGGGGGACTTGGGGCCGTATCGGAGGCGCTCGCGCGCGCGGCGAGCGCCGCGGGGGCCGAGATCCGCACCGGCTCATCGGTGGAACGCATTCTGGTGCGCGAGGATCACGTGACCGGGGTCGTGCTCGCCTCAGGCGAGGAACTCAGCGCGCGCACCGTGGTCTCGAGCGCTGACCCGAAGCTCACCTTCCTCAAGCTCTTAGGCACTGAGCACCTGGATGCGGGCTTCGTGCGCCGCGTCAGCCAGGTGCGCTCGCGCGGCCTGACGGCAAAACTGCACCTCGCCCTCGAGCGGCTGCCGCACTTCCCGGGCCTTAAGGAACAAGCGCTGCGCGCGCGTCTGCTGGTGGCACCGTCGACGGACTACCTCGAGCGCGCCTACAACCACGCCAAGTACAACGAGTTCTCTTTGAACCCGATGCTCGAGGTCACCATCCCGACGCTCGCCGACTCAACTCTCGCCCCGGCCGGTAAACACGTGATGTCAGTGATCGTGCAGTACGCGCCTTATGCCCTCGCGGGTGGCTGGGAGGGCCAGCGGCAGGCCTTCAGCGCGCGCATCATCGAGACGCTGGCCGCCTACGCGCCGCAGCTGCGCGACTGCATTGGCGCGAGCGAACTTTTGACGCCGCCGGATATCGAGCGCGAGTTCCGCATCACCGGCGGGCACTGGCATCACGCGGAGCTGGCGCTCGATCAGTTCCTGATGGTGCGCCCGGTGCCCGGCGCCGCCCAGTACCACACGCCCGTGCCCGGGCTCTTTCTGTGCGGCGCTGGCTGTCACCCGGGCGGCGGCGTCATGGGGCTCGCCGGTCGCAACGCCGCACGCCAGCTCATGCGCGAGGCGGCCTGAACATGCTCACCGAGAGCGAACCGCACTACCGCCAGCCGCTGCTGCGCACGCCGTTCCACGAGCGTGCGCGCGCACTGAGCCAGCTGGACAGCTTCGTACCCTGGGCCGGCTACACCACGGTCGATGTGTTCACCAGCGTGGAGCAGGAGTACTTCGCGATCCGTAACGCAAGCTCGCTCTACGATCTGACACCGATGGTCAAGTACCGCATTTCCGGCCCCGACGCGCTGCGCTTTCTCAATCGCCTCGTCACGCGTGACATCGGCAAGCTCGCTCCCGGCAAGGTGGCCTATACGGTGTGGTGCGACGATGAGGGTCACCTCATCGATGACGGCACGGTGTTCTGCATCGCGCGCAATGAGTACCGCATCTGTACGGCAGAGCGGCAGCTCGACTGGTTCCGCGCCTCGGCGATCGGCTTTGACGTGGATCTGCGCGAGGTCACCGAAGAGGTGGCCGCACTGGCGGTGCAGGGACCGACGTCCTGCAAGCTGCTGCGGGCCGTGGGGCTTGGCGGGGTCGAGCGTTTGAAGCCCTTCGAGCACGCCGAGTTCTCCATGCCGCGCAGCGGCAGTGCCGGACAGATCTCGATGATGGTGTCACGCACGGGCTTTACCGGTGACCTCGGCTACGAGCTGTGGATGCAACCCGCGGACGCCGAAGCGGTGTGGGATGCGCTCATGGCGGTGGGCAACAGCCGCGCCGTGCGGCCGATCGGCTCCAAGGCGCTCAACATGGCGCGCATCGAGGCGGGCTTCGTGCTGCCCAATCTGGATTTCGTCTCCGCGGCGCACACGCTGTACCCGGGCAGCGAGCGTTCGCCGCTGGAGCTCGGACTCGCGTGGCTGGTGGATTTCAAGAAAGGCCACTTCACCGGCCGCCGGGCGCTCCTGGCGGAGCAGGCACGCGGGGCGCGACGCCAGCTGGTGGGCCTGGATATCGAGGGCACCAAGCCCGCCCACAACGCGCTGCTGTACACCGAGCGCTCGGGGAAGAAAGAGGCGGGCAGTGTGACCTCGGCGACTTGGTCGCCCACCTGCAAGCGCAATCTGGCACTCGCCATGGTGGATGCGCCCCTCTTTGCGAACGGTTCGACCGTATGGGCCGAGATATATCTCAATCGCGAGCTCGTGTGGCAGCGGCGCATGGTGCGTGCGCGCGTGGTCGAACGACCCTTCTTCGCCCCGGCGCGGCGGCGGGCCACGCCGCCGGCGGATTTCTGACGCATAATCCCTCCTCGGCCGATGATCTCAACGCAAACAAAACCCCTCGCTGACCGGCCCTGGATGGATCCGAGCGCCACCGCGCAGATCCTGATCGACGGGGTCAGCAAGACCTACGGCACGCACACCGCGGTCGATAACGTCAGTCTGAGTATCTTCAAGGGCGAGATATTCGCGCTGGTGGGCGCCTCAGGCTGCGGCAAGACGACGCTCTTGCGCATGCTCGCAGGTTTTGCGGATCCGAGCGGCGGACGCATTCTCATCGACGGCGTTGACATGGCAGCGGTCGCCCCGCACCAGCGGCCGGTCAACATGATGTTTCAGTCCTACGCCCTGTTTCCGCATATGAGCGTGGAGACCAACGTGGGCTATGGCCTGCGGCGGCTGCCGCTCGATGAGGCCGCCAAGAAGCAGCGCGTCCAGGAGGCCCTCGATATGGTGCAGCTCGGTGCGCTCGGCAAGCGCAAGCCGCACCAGCTCTCCGGCGGGCAGCGCCAGCGCGTCGCGCTCGCCCGCGCGCTTATCCGCCGGCCGAAGCTCCTGCTCCTCGATGAGCCGCTGTCGGCGCTGGACAAGAAACTGCGCGAACAGACGCAGTTTGAGCTCATGGACCTGCAATACAAGCTCGGCATCACCTTCATCGTGGTGACGCACGATCAGGACGAGGCCATGGCGCTCGGCAGCCGCATCGCGGTCATGGATCACGGCCGGGTGGTGCAGGTGGGCACGCCGGCGGAGATCTACGAGTTTCCCCGCAGCCGCTTTGTCGCAGACTTCGTCGGTACCACGAACTTCTTCGAAGGTACCGTGAGTTCCTGCGAGCCGGGCCTGGTGCGCGTGAAGTGCGCGGAAGCCGGCGGCGAGCTCATGGTCGATGACGGCGGCACCTTCAGCGTCGGCCAGCAGGTGTGGGTGGCGCTACGTCCGGAGAAGGTGCGCCTCGCCAAGGAGCCGGTGAATTCGCTGCGGGTGAACCAGTTGCGCGGCACGGTGTGGGAGCTCGGCTACCTGGGTAATCGCTCGACCTACCGCATCAGGACCGCTACCGGTAAGCTCGTGACGGTGTTTGCCCAGAACGAGCGCCGCACCTCGCAAGCCGCAATCGACTGGAGCGATGAAGTGTTTGTAAGCTGGAGCGCCGATGCAGCAGTGCTGCTGCAGTCTTAAACAACACCGGACAGGGGTTAAGGGGAGAGCATCATGACGAACGCAGGCGGCACGAACTTCAGGACATGGCTGCTCGCGGGGGGGCTGTGCATCGCGGCACTCGTGAGCGCGCAAGCTCAAGCGCAGAGTCCACCGACCGACAGCACGAGCGCCACCGAGACCGGTCACGGCGCACTGCAGGAGGTCACCGTGACCGCGACGCGTCGTGAGGAATCCCTGAGCAAAGTGCCCATCAGCGTCACCGCACTGACCCAGGCGGACATGGACGACAGGGGCATCAAGGACTTCCAGGACATC
>DATHLO010000153.1:0-2162 GCA_035488075.1 Steroidobacteraceae bacterium
GCTGAAGTTACCTGCTCCGCCGAGATCGGCTGATTCGGGCCGCTCGAGATCCACGAACGCACCGTGTTGCCCAGCCCTTGCTGCTCGAGCTGCGTCACGACGCCCTGCAGGCCGCCGTGCTGCTGAATCAGGGAGTTCATCGCGGTGACCACTCCGGCTCCCACCGCGCCACCCAATAAGCCATCAAGTAAACCCATGATCGTTCCCCGGTCGTATTGAAGTTCTTGGGCCATCATTCTGCGGCAAGTCGCGCGTGTCGCTCAAGGCTGACTGGCGCTCCCCGCAGTGGGTGACCGGGAGCTCTTGCCCGCCCAATGAGCGGCTGCCTGCGCTGGCGGCGACCTCAAAAGCCCTCGTCGCTGCAGGTCGGTACCGTGGCGCGACGATTTATTATATTATTATGAGGACATTAAAAAAACGCGTTGCGGGAATTCACTGTGACAGCGAGTAGCGCCCTATGACGACAACCAATGGTGCGGAATCATGAGACAGGTGAAGACACTGGGTCTTCTGGGTACGGGGGTCATCGGTGGCGGCTGGGCCGCGCGCGCGCTGCACTTTGGCATCGATGTGCTCGCCGCGGACGTCAAGCCGGAGATGGAGACCTGGATCCGCGGCGCCGTGGCGAACGCGGAGAGCGCTCTCGCCCGCCTCACCCTCGCGCCCCTGCCACCCAAGGGCACGCTGTCCTTTACCACCGACCTGAATGCCATGGCAGCACGGGTGGACTTCATCCAGGAGAACATTCCCGAACAGCTCGAGCTCAAGCAGCGCGTGCTCGCCCAGGTCAGTCGTCACGCGCCGGCGGACGTCGTCATCGCCTCGAGCACCTCCGGACTCATGCCAACGCAGCTGCAGCGGGACATGCAGTTCCCGGAGCGCTTCCTGGTCGCGCATCCGTTCAACCCGGTCTATCTGCTGCCGCTCGTGGAGCTGGTCGGCGGTCAGCAGACCTCCGCGGCGGCACTCGAGGCGGCGAGCCGCTTCTTCACCTATATCGGCATGCACGCACTGAAGGTGCGCCGCGAGGTGCCCGGGCACCTCACCGATCGGCTGCAGGAGGCGCTGTGGCGCGAGATCCTGCACATGGTGAATGAGGACGTCGCCACCACCGGTGAACTGGATGACTCCATCGTCTATGGACCCGGCCTGCGCTGGGCGGCGATGGGCACCAACCTCATCTATCACCTCGCCGGCGGCGAGGCTGGCATGCGCCACATGCTGCGCCAGTTCGGCCCGGCGCTTAAGTGGCCCTGGACGAAACTCGAAGCACCGGAGCTGACCGAAGCGCTGATCGACAAGATGGTCGTGGGCACTCAGGCGCAGGCAGCCGGTCGCTCGATCCGCGAGCTCGAGCGCCTGCGCGACGGCTATCTGGTGGCGATCCAGCAGGTACTCAAGCAATACAACATCGGCGCTGGCGCTACGCTGCGTGCGCTGGAGGAGCGGCTGTACGAGGACTCCGCCGCCGCCGCCCGGCAACGCCTCGAGGCTGCGCCCGCGCAGGCGGCTGCGCTGCGACTGGTGGAGGTCGAGGTGCGGCCCGAGTGGATCGACTACAACGGCCACATGACCGATTCGCGCTATCTGCAGGTGTTCGGCGATGCGACCGACGCATTACTGCGCTATGCGGGCGTGGACGAGGGCTACCGCAAGTCCGGCCGCGCGCTGTTCACGGTGGAGACGCACGTCACGCACCTGTCCGAAGCGCGCGCACTTGATGCCCTGTACGTGACTTCGCGCGTGCTGGAGGTCGATGAGAAGCGCGTGCGGCTCTTTCACAGTCTGTATCGCCGCCGCGATGAGGCGCTGGTCGCCACGGCCGAGCTGCTGTACTTACATGTGAGCGCGGGCAAGGCGGCGCCGATGGATGGCGCGGTGCGCGACACGCTGGCCGCTGTGCAGGCATCACAGGCGCCTCTGCCGCTGCCACCGCAGGCGGGACGCGTCGGCCGCGCGGCCGGCTGACGCCCCAGCAGCAGCCCGACACGCTCATGCCAAAGATTGTCGACCACGACGCACGCCGCGACGAGATCGCCCTCGTGGCCTGCCGGGTGGTCGCGCAGTTTGGCTTCGATCAGGCGACCATCGTGCGCATCGCCCGCGAGGCGGGCTACACCACGGGCATGGTCGCGCATTACTTCGACACCAAGCAGGACATC
>DATHLO010000154.1:0-6915 GCA_035488075.1 Steroidobacteraceae bacterium
TGAGGACGCCCTCAAGGATCATTGCTACCACCCGGTCGCGCAGTTGCCGGTAGATCGGCAGGCTGTCATCCCACTGCGGGTCCATGATCGTTGACACGGTGCCTGTGACGGGGGAGTAGCGGACTAATCTACCAAAACGGCTGGCTCGGGCTGCCCGAACCACGCGTGCTCAGGCTGCACGCCGACCGTACGGACGGCCGGGGCATGCGTGCCCGGGGGGACGGCGGTGGAGCTGACGAAGCTCATGCCGAGGACAGCGGTGATCAGGATCGCGGCGAAACCGCAGGTGAGGTCACGATACAGAGTGTTTGCGAAGGTGTTCATGGTCATCTCCTTGTGGGGTCTACTTCGGTCTATCTCTCGGGAGGGCTTAGGGCTGGGCCGGTTGCCTTCCTTGGTGTTGTACTCTAGTAGAACACTACTCAAGTGTCAAGCTACCTCACCAAAATAATTCTGGAGGGCGTTCCCAGGGCCCCTAGGGGGTCTTCAAGGGCCGCACAGGCCATCTGGGAGGCCTTTCAGGCCTCGCCCGGGGGCGTACCCCGGGGGTTGTGGCACGGGGCAGGGGTGTCAGGCGGCGGGGCAAGCCGGGGCGCGCACGCTAGAATTCCTCGCTGTTTTCGCCGCAGGAAGAAGTCCACGCCATGAAAGCCCCCGTGAACGTCGCGATTACCGGCGCCGCCGGTCACATCGGCTATGCCCTCGCCTTCCGTGTCGCCTCCGGGGCGATGCTCGGCAGCGAGACCCCGGTGAATCTGCACCTGCTCGAGGTGACGGCCGCTGTGCCGGCACTCGGCGGCGTGGTGATGGAACTGAACGACTGCGCCTTCGCGACGCTGAACAAGGTCATCGGCACCGATGATGCGAAGCTCGCCTTCCGCGACTGTCAGGTGGCGCTGCTGGTCGGGGCGCGGCCGCGCGGTCCGGGGATGGAACGCAAGGATCTGCTCTTGGCGAACGCGCAGATTTTTTCCGCACAGGGCAAGGCGCTCAACGAGGCCGCACGGCGCGACGTGAAGGTGCTGGTGGTGGGCAATCCCGCCAACACCAACGCGCTCATCGCGCGTGCCAACGCGCCCGATCTGAACGCGCACAACTTCACCGCGATGACGCGCCTGGATCACAACCGCGCGCTGGTGCAGCTTGCCGAGAAGACCGGCGCCCACGTCACCGACATCCAACGCATGACGATCTGGGGTAACCATTCGGCGACTCAGTATCCGGACCTGACGCACGCGCAGGTGCACGGCAAGAGCGCCACCGCACTCGTCAGCCGCGAGTGGATCGAGCAGAGCTTCATCCCGACCGTGCAGCAGCGCGGCGCCGCGGTCATCAAGGCGCGCGGTTCCTCCTCGGCCGCTTCGGCCGCCGCAGCCGCGATCGATCACGTGCACACCTGGTTCCACGGCACCGCCGCGGGGGACTGGGTGAGCATGGCGGTGCCCGCCGATGGCAGCTACGCCATCCCCGCCGGTGTCATCTACTCTTATCCGGTGACGGTGCGAAACGGTGAGTACCAGATCGTCCCGGGACTTGCGATCGATGAGTTCAGCCGCCAGCGCATGGACGCGACCCACGCGGAGCTGCTCGAGGAGCGCGACGGGGTGAAGAGCCTGCTCGGCTGACACGTATCTTGCCCGGCGCCGGGTCGCTATAGTCGCAGGCGCGCGCGCACGGACGAAAGGATGATTCCATGTTGGGTGCGATCGTCACGCTGCTCCTGGTCGTCGCGGCGGCCTTCGCGGTCACGCAGATCGGCGGCGTCATCACGCTGCTGTTCATCGGCGCGCTGCTGTTCCTCGCCTACCGCCGTCTCTCGCTCCTCACCTTCACGGCGACCTTCACGGTGCTGCTGGTGGCCTACACCTGGCTCGGCAGTGGCGGCACGCCGGCCGGGATCTGGAAGGGATTGCTGTGGCTCATGCTCGCCGCGCTGTGGCTGCTGAACCTGCGCCCGCTGCGCAAGGCCCTCATCACGCGGCCGTTCATGCGCGCGTACCTGAAGCTGCTGCCCTCGATGTCACAGACCGAGAAAGAAGCCCTCGAGGCGGGTACGGTGTGGTGGGACGGGGAGCTGTTCACCGGTGCGCCGCGCTGGGAGAAGCTGCTCGCCGCCAAGCCCCCGGCGCTCTCGGCCGAGGAGCAGGCCTTCATCGGCGGCCCCTGCGAGGAGCTGTGCCGCATGCTCGATGACTGGAACATCACGCACGAACGCGGCGATCTGCCGCCGCAGGTGTGGGAGTTCATAAAGTCGCACGGCTTCTTCGCGATGATCATCCCGAAGAAGTACGGCGGACTTGAGTTCTCCGCGTACGCCCACTCGTGCGTACTGGCGAAGATCGCCAGCCGCAGCGCCACCGCCTCCTCCACCGTGGCCGTACCCAACTCCCTCGGACCCGGGGAGCTGCTGCACCACTACGGCACCGAGGAGCAGAAGAACTACTATCTGCCGCGCCTCGCGCGCGGCGAGGACGTCCCGTGCTTCGCGCTCACCGGTCCGCGTGCCGGTTCCGATGCCGGCTCGATTCCCGATACGGGCATCGTGTGCCGCGGCAGCTACCAGGGGCGCGAGGTGCTGGGGCTGCGCCTGAACTTCTCCAAGCGCTACATCACCCTCGCCCCGGTGGCCACGGTGATTGGACTTGCGTTTCGCATGTTCGATCCCGAGAAGCTGCTGAGCGAGAAGACTGACCTCGGCATCACCTGCGCACTCATCCCCCGCAACACCCCCGGGGTTACGATCGGGCGGCGCCACTTTCCGCTCAACATTCCGTTCCAGAACGGACCCATCCAGGGCAAGGATGTGTTCGTGCCGCTGGATGCCATCATCGGCGGGGCGAAGATGGCCGGCAGCGGCTGGCGCATGCTGGTCGAGCAGCTCTCGGTCGGGCGCTGCATCTCGCTGCCCTCCAACGCCACCGGCGGGGCGAAGGCGGCCGTGTGGGCGACCGGCGCCTATGCGCGCATCCGCACCCAGTTCAACATGCCGGTGGGCAAGTTCGAGGGTGTCGAGACGGTGATCGCCCGCATGGTGGGACTCACCTACGCCATGGATGCGGCCCGCTCGGTCACCGCCGGCGCCATCGACGGGGGCGAGCGCCCGTCGGTGCCCTCGGGCATTCTGAAGTACCACGTCACTGAGATGGGCCGCCACGTGGCCAACGATGCGATGGACGTGCACGGTGGCAAGGGCATCTGCCTGGGTCCGAGCAACTATCTGGGCCGCGGCTACGAAGTCGTGCCGGTGGCGATCACGGTGGAAGGTGCCAATCTTCTCACCCGCAACCTCATCATCTTCGGTCAGGGGGCGATCCGCTGCCATCCGTTCGTGCTGCGCGAGATGACCGCGGCGCGCAACCCCGACCGCGCCCGCGGCGTCGATGAGTTCGACCGCGCGCTCTTCGGGCACATCGGCTTCACCATCTCGAACGCGGTGCGCTCTTTCATCATGGCCTTGACGCACGCGCGCTTCACGCGCGCGCCGGTGCAGGGCGCCACGGCCCGCTACTACCAGCACGTGGTGCGCTTCAGCGCCTCCTTCGCCTTCGCGGTGGACGTGGCGATGCTGACGCTCGGCGGGTACCTGAAGAAGAAGGAGAACCTGTCGGCGCGCTTAGGCGACGTGCTCTCCTGCCTGTATCTGGCCTCGATGGTGCTCAAGCACCACGAGAACCAGGGACGCCAGGAGGAGGATCTGCCGGTGCTCGAATGGGCGTGCCGCAAACTGCTCTATGACGCGCAGGAGCAGCTGCACGGCTTTCTGCGCAATTTCCCGAACGCCTTCCTCGCCGGGGTGATGCGCGCGCTGATCTTTCCGCGCGGCCGCGTCTACTCCGCGCCCGACGATCGGCTGGGCCGGCGCGTGGCGGCGCTCGTGACCAGCCCCACCAGCGCGCGCGAGCGGCTCGGTGAGTTCGTGTACCGCACGCTCGAGCCCACCAACCCGCTCGGCCTGCTGCAGGAAGCGCTGTTGCTCGCCGTGCAGCTCGAGCCGCTCGAGAAACGCATCCGCGTCGAGGGCGTCAAGAGCGGGCGGGTGACCGCGCTTGATCTGCCCGGACGCATCCAGCAGGCGCTCGCCATCGGGCTGCTCTCGGAAACGGAAGCCGCGGCGCTGCGCGAGTATGACCGCAAGGTGATGGATCTGATCCACGTGGATGACTTCGAGCCGCACGCGTTCGGCACCCAGGCGCAACCGGCCACGAGATCCAGCGCGCACGTGGCATGAATACCGCGCCGCTCGCGAGTCTTCCGCCCGCAGCGCCCGCCGCACCGCCGCTGCAGCGCTGCGAGAACTGCGGCAACGAGGTGAGCCAGCGCTACTGCGGCGCCTGCGGTCAGCGGCTCGATGCGCCGGTGCACTCGCTGTGGCACTTCTCGCAGATCGCCACCGAGGACCTCACACACGCGGACTCTCGCGTGTGGCGCACACTGTGGGCGCTGCTGGCCAAGCCCGGGCATCTCACGCGTGAGTTCCTCGGCGGGCGCCGCGCGCGCTACCTGCCGCCGGTGCGGCTGTACCTGGTGCTCTCGGTGGCGTTCTTCCTGGTCGCGAGCGCCGTGAGCAAGCCCTTCACGGTGCTGAGCCTGGACGACGGGCATCCCACCAAGGTGCTGCCGGCCAACAGCACCGTCAAGGAATCGGGCCCCCTTGCCGCGCCGCTGCCCGGTGAAACCCCGGAGCAGCGCGCTGACCGCGTGTGCGCGCAGGGGATGTACAGCGGTCCCTTTGGCAGCGTCCTGAAGCGCTTCCAGTCCGGCTGCCGCAAGATGGTCCTGGGCAACGGCAGCGAGCTGCAGACGCAGTTCCTGCACAACATCCCGCGCGCGATGTTCGTCTTCCTGCCGCTGCTCGCCGGCATCATGATGCTCATGTACTGGCGGCCGCGGCACTACTACGTGGAGCATCTGCTGCTCTTCCTGCACAACCACGCGCTCGTGTTCCTGGTGGCGACGCTGGCGCTGCTGCTGTCGGGGCTCACCGAGCGCGTGCCGGTGCTGAAGTTTGCGATCTTCGTGTATTTTGTCTGGTACATGTACCGCTCGATGCGCCTGGTCTACAACCAAGGTCGCGTACTCACGGTGAGCAAGCTCATGCTGCTCTCGTTCTTTTATCTGTTATTCGCCGCGCTGATGCTCGCGGCTACCAGCCTCTATAGCGTTTTAATGCTGTGAAGGAGCTCCCCATGCGCACCCTGATGCTCGCCGCCCTCGTAGTCGGCGCCTCGCTCGCCTTCGCCCAGGAACGCACCCCCTCACCGGCGGGCGCCGAGGTCTACATCATCGCTCCCAAGGACGGCGCGAAGGTGCACGCCCCGGTGCTGGTGCAGTTTGGCCTCAAGGGCATGGGCATTGCCCCGGCGGGCGTGAAGTTCGACAACACCGGCCACCATCACCTGCTCATCGACACCGACCCGCCGGCGGACTTGAGCGCGCCGCTGCCGGCGACCGACAAAATCGTGCACTTCGGCAAGGGACAGACGGAGAGCACGCTCAACCTCGCCCCCGGCAAACACACCCTGCAGCTGCTGCTGGCCGATCAGAGCCACATCCCGCACAACCCGCCGGTGCTCTCGCAGAAGATCAGCATCACCGTGCTCCCCTGAAACGCTGCTGCGCACCCCATGACGCGCGCCGTCCTGCATGTCGACATGGATGCGTTTTACGCCTCCGTCGAGCAGCATGATGCGCCGGCGCTCAAGGGCAGGCCCGTCCTCGTCGGCTGGGAGGGCGCCCGTGGCGTGGTG
Organism: Steroidobacteraceae bacterium; assembly: GCA_035488075.1. GTDB lineage: Bacteria > Pseudomonadota > Gammaproteobacteria > Steroidobacterales > Steroidobacteraceae > 13-2-20CM-66-19. Next base: position 5,748 of record DATHLO010000154.1, read on the forward strand.
GCGGCCGCGAGCTACGAAGTGCGCGCCTTTGGCGTGCACTCGGCCATGCCGATGCGCGCGGCGCTGCAGCGGTGCCCGCACGCGGTGTGCGTGCGGCCACGCATGCCGCGCTACCAGGAGGTCTCGCGCACGGTGTTCGGCGTCTTCCACGAGATCACCCCGCTCGTTGAGGGGCTGTCGCTCGATGAGGCGTTTCTCGATGTCACCGCGAGCCAGGCGCTGCTCGGCGGCGCGATCGAGATCGCGCAGCGCATCAAGCGCCGCATCCGCGAGCTCACCGGCCTTACCGCCTCGGTGGGGGTCGCCTCGAACAAGCTGGTCGCCAAGATTGCCTCCGATCTGCACAAGCCCGACGGTCTCACGGTGGTCACGGCGCACTCGCAGCGCGCGCTGCTCGATGCGCTCTCGGTGCGCAAACTCCCCGGCCTCGGGCGCAAGACGGGCGCCAAGGTCGAGGCGGCCGGCATCCGCACCCTCGGGGAGCTGCGCAGCGCCCCGGACGCCGTGCTGTGGCCACTCTTCGGGCGCTACTCGGCCTGGATGCGCGAACGCGCCTCCGGTATCGACGAACGGCCGGTGCAGCCGGACCTGGAAGAGAAGTCCCTGAGCGCCGAAGATACCTTCGAGAGCGACCTCGCCGAGCCGCGCGTGCTGCAGCGGCAGCTCGCGCGCCTGGCGGACCTGGCGGCGAGCCGTCTGCGCGCGCGCGAGCTCATGGCCGGCTGCATCGGGGTGAAGATACGGCGCGGGGACTTCACCACTTTCACCCGCCAGCGCGCCGTGGCACCCCCCACCTGCGAGGGCCGGGCGATCGGCGGGGTCGCCGCGGAGCTGCTCACGCGCTGGCTCGCGGCGAACCCGGGTGCGAAACTTCGGCTGCTGGGCGTGGTCCTCACAGAGCTGACCCCTGCCGCGCAGCTCGGTCTGTTCGAGGAGGCGCGCCCGCAAAGCCGTGTCGATGCCACGCTGGACGAAGCCCGGGCGCGCTTTGGCACGCGGGCGCTGCGGCGCGGTAACACCATCGAGTAGCATCGTTCCATGTACCTGACCTTCTTCGGCCTCAACGAAAAGCCGTTCGCGATCACCCCCGATCCGCGCTATCTGTACCTGAGCGAGCGGCACGCGGAGGCTTTGGCGCACCTGCTGTACGGCATCAACGAGGCCGGCG
>DATHLO010000155.1:0-4047 GCA_035488075.1 Steroidobacteraceae bacterium
AAGGGCGGCTGATCGCGCTCGGCGTAGATGTTCTCGCGCAGTACCGCGCCGGCGCACTGCGCCAGCGGCAGCGACTCGATCGGCAGACACTGCAGGGTCTGCCCAATGAGGACGTCGGCCTCGGCCGGTGTCAGCACTCAGCTCTTCTTGTCAGTGCCGCGCGTCTTGAACACCTTTACCTGCTCATTGAAACGATCGGCGACAGCCTGCAACTGATCGATCGCGGCGTTGTGCTTTTGGGCTTCCACGTGCTGCATGTCCGATTTCTGCTGCGGCTTGAGCTTATCGCCCGCCTTGGCGATGGAGTCATCGAGTTCCTTGTCGATGCAATCGACGTAGGACTTGATCGCCGTGTCGTATTCCTTGACGGCTTTCTGTCCTGCGACCATCTCCTCCATCGTCGCCGTGCGGCCGTCCGGAAGGTTGGCGGGGGCGGTCGGGTACGGACAGTCGGCGTAGGCGGCTCCCGTCCCGAGGGCTGCCGTGAATACGATCGCAAGAAGGGCCTTCATACTTTAACTTCCCGAAGCTTATGAAAATGGGGGGGTTATCTTAAGAGGCGCCCGGCGGGGAGGCTACTTGAACCTGCGCCCGACCGGCGCCCGGCGCACAGGCGGGCAAAGGAAGCAGCCGCGGGCGTGATCGTTGACCACCCCAACCGCCTGCAGGAAGGCATAGATGATTGTTGAGCCGACGAAGCGAAAGCCACGCTTAAGCAGATCCTTCGAGAGTCGGTCACTGAGCGCGCTGCGCGCCGGGACCCGGGCGCGCGGGCGGTTTACGAGGGGCTTACCCTCAACGAAGGACCACAGGTAGCGGTCGAAAGAGCCGAATTCGCGCTGCACGGCAAGAAACGCCTGGGCATTGGTCACGGCGGCGTCGATCTTGAGGCGGTTGCGCACGATGCGCGGGTCGCGGCGCAGGGCGGCGCGCCGGCGGGCGTCGAAGCGCGCCACTTTGCGCGGATCAAAATTCGCGAACGCGCGGCGGTAACCGGCGCGCTTGTGCAGGATCGTCGACCAGGAGAGGCCCGCCTGAGCGCCCTCGAGGATCAGCATCTCAAAGAGCCGGCGGTCGTCATGCACCGGCCGTCCCCACTCCTCGTCGTGATAGCGCACGTACAGCGGATCATCCTCCGGGACCCAGTGGCAGCGGCCGCGTGGCACGCCGCGGGCGCGGCGCGCGCGCCGCTCGGGACCCTCAGTCATAGCGCCAATCCTCTTGCCACCCGTGCTGCGCGTAATGATCGCAGAGCCGCGCGCGGCAAGGCGAGGGGAGGATGCTCTCCGGCGGTTGGGGCGGCGGCCTATAATGCGGGTGCGACCAGCTCCTGGATTGGCCTCACGCACCGGCGCATATCGGGCGTGCTTGGATTTCCAAACACGGCACCGGGATTCAAGGAAAGCGTACGCGTGAAGAGCCGCCGGCTGTCTACAGTTGTTTCTGTTCTGGGGGCGCTGCTGCTGGGGCCGTGCGGCGCCCGCGCCCAGGGCGGTCCGCCGTATCTCACCACCGACCCCGGTACGCCTGGAAACGGCAACTGGGAGATAAACCTCGGAGGGATGCTGACCCAGCAGCCCGGCAGCACCTCCTCGCAGCTGCCGCTGCTGGATGTGAATTTTGGCGTGGGCGAGGCCGTCCAGCTCAGCTATGAGATTCCCTACGCCGTGCAGTCCACCAGCGGTGTGCCCCAGCACAGCGGCTGGGGCAATGCCCTGTTTGGCGTGAAATGGCGCTTCCTGGATCAGGGCGAGGAGGGCTGGCAGGTCTCGACCTTCCCGCAGATCGAGACGGCAGGTTCCGCACGCGCGCAGCGCGAGGGCCTCGCGATCGACGGACCGCGGCTGCTGCTGCCGGTAGAAGTGGCGAGGAAGGTCGGCCCGCTCGATGTGAACTTCGAGGCCGGCTACTTCCTGCCGCGCAACGGTCCGGACGAGCGGTTTTTTGGGCTTCTCGCGGGACGGCAGGTGACGCCGCGGCTGGAGCTTGACGGGGAGATCTTCAACGACCGCGCGAGCGGGGCGCCGCCGAACGACACGACCCTTGATTTCGGCCTGCGCTACAAGCTGCACCCGGCCTTCATCCTGCTGTTCATGGCCGGGCGCAGCGTGAGGGGCGACGCCGACGGGCATGCGCAGTTTTTGGGTTATCTCGGCCTGCAGATCCTGCTGAGCGACTACGGGCGCACGCTGATGCACGAACCCGCCCAGTAGGTGCCAACGCGGCCGAATTGTGCAAAGTCACGGCGCTGCGCGTTGCGCGGCCCCGAATAGGCAGGCGCGGCGCAGGGGACACGATTGGCAAAGTGGCTGGGTGCGTTTGCAGAGCTCTTGGCCGTGGCGCTTCAGCAGCAGGTAGGCGCGGATGCGGGCATCGAAGCTCTCCGCAACCTCTGCGGCAATCCTCTCCTGCGCATCACGGTAATTGGCCCGATAGGTGTCCTGCTCGCGACCGTGAAGAATGCGACTCAATACGTGGGGGCAATTGGACGGAACCGCCGCGATGGGGGCAATCCGGGCAAACAGCAGGATGCGGTCGGCTCCGGGTTCGGCAATCCCGGGAAACTTTTTCAGCACCCTGCGCGCCTCGGACAGCGGCGCCCGCAGCGCGCCGAGCAAATCACCGCCTAACTCCTCCTGGACGCGTTTTGCGATCTGCTTCAGCCGCAGCGCGCGCACCTCGGGGACCAGACCGCCAGACTTCAGAAGCGACGCCAGCTTTGCCGTGCTCGTCTGCAGCAAGGCGTGCAGTTCGCTGCCAACTTCGCTCCTGAGCCTGTCCCAGCCGCGGGTGCACGCGGCATCGCTGGGCGGATAGCCGCACTGCCACCACACGATGAACGCGTAAGGATCGAGCGGCCACGAGGGCTGCTGCGGGCCGTAGAAGCGCTCGAGCTCATCGAGCAGCTGCGCGACCGTGAGCGGTGCGCGCGGCCGGGCAGCCTTGGAGGTTTTGGTCCGCATGGCAAGCGAGAGTGTGCGCCTCAAACGGGTGCCGGCGACGCGCTCGCCGGCTGCGAGTCCGGATGTCGGGTGAGCGGCAGGCAATGGGAACGCGTCGCCGATGCCATCCTCGACGCCGGGTGAGCTCGGCGCAGGCGGCACTGATCTAGTGCGTCAGCGCCCGTGCCGCGAGCAGCAGGATTGTCGCGCCGCACAGCGCCGCGGCGAGCAGCACCTCCGGCCACTCGAGTATTGCCGGCAGCAGCAGATAATCCACGCGCCCGCGTGTCAGGGGGTATAGCACTGCATAGCATGCGCGCTTAAGACGGCTCTCGGCCCAGTTGGCCGTGCGGGTCAGATCGTAGTCGAAACGGTAGTACTCCCGATCGGGGTAGCCCGCCGATCGCGTCCGGGAGCTGTCGACATAGCCGGCTTGCCGGTCGAGCACGAAGGGTACGATGGCGGGCCTCAGGCCCGAGCGCAGCCCGGCAAGATCAATCGGGCCGCCGTCGGGGTGGCAATACCACACGCCATAGTCGGCATCGATGAGGAGCTTGGTGCCCTCCGCGATGACCTGTACCAGGCAGTGTGCGGCGGCAGGATCGGCACGGCGGTAAACGACGACCTGCGCGGCGCGGATTCCGAGGGCATCGAGAGAGGTAATGAAAAGTCGATGCACACCGGAACAGCAGCCGCCCTTTTTGAGGATCGTGGTCGGCGAGCCGCCGAGGGGCGCGAGCAGCGGTAGCAGGAACGCCGGGTCACGTCCGCGCTTCACTTCGCCGAATATTGCGGTGGCCAGCGCAAAGGCAGCATCGCGTTGCGATCGGCTGCCGAGCGTTGCACGGCGCGCGAATTCGGCAATGCGCACCTTGCGCAGGTGGTACACGCAAAGCAGCGCCACTGCGGCAACAGCGAGTGCGATGACGAGCGCCTCTATCAAAGCCTGACCCCGGCCCCCGTTCAGTGCCTCGTTGCTATTATGCTCGTCCGTGCGCATGAATTGAACGGAAAGGCAGCGGCCCCGACTTGGCCGAAAGCGGTTGAGGAGCGCGCGATGATCCCGGGCCACGATCGTACCCTCAGACGGGCAAGCCCCGGCCGC
>DATHLO010000156.1:0-12620 GCA_035488075.1 Steroidobacteraceae bacterium
AAGAGACCTTCGACCCGTATGCGCGCAGCCGCGTGCCGCGCGAAGCGCCGCGCCCCCGCGGTGGCACGACGCGCACGGACCTGCGCCGGCTCTCGGAACACATCAAGCTCATGCGCGCGCTCGAGGAGCGCAAGCGCCGCGGGGACGACGAGGAATAAGGCGGCCCCGCGCAAGGCGCAACGCGCCGCCGCGCGGCGTGATTTAGCTGGTGCGCTCGATGTGCGCACGCTTGCGCGCATGCGACAGGCGGTAAAAACGCCGCAGCTCCGCGAGCACCTGCCCATCCGCCCCCGCCTCCTGCCGCGCCGTGCGCCGGCGCACGAGCGACTGCTCGAGCCGCCGACAGAAGCGTTCAGCGTAGTGGCTCGCCTCGCGATACAGGCCCGCGCGCGCCGCGTCCAGACGCGGATCGGGGCGGCTGCGCTCGAACAGCACGCGGCGCAGTTCCAGCGGAAAGCGCCCGGGCGACTGGCGCCTGAGCAGCAGGTGACTGGCGATGAACTTATCGACCTCCGCCTGCATCTCCAGCTCCAGCAGCGATACCGGCCGATCGTGTCCCGCGTTCCAGGCGAGATACAGAAAGTGGCTCACGCCCTCGAGCGCCGTCAGGCAGTCAGCGACGTTGCCGGTGTGCAGGCTTTGCAGCGGATCGGCCTGCGCCAGGCGCCCGAGCAGGTGCGGATCCAGGTACAAGGACAGCGCGACCTCGCTGCCATCGGCGGACTGCGCCACGAGCAGTTCCTCCTCGACGGCGCCGCCGCGGGCAGCCGGCGGCAGGTGCGCACGGTCGGTCACGAGAAAGTCGTAAACATCGTGCGCGATGCGCACGTCGTAGATGCCGCCGATCAGCTCCTGCAGATGCGAGAGCAGCATGCGCTAGTGCGCGAAGGCGGTGCCGCCGGCCATCGTGGGATTGACCCCGAGGCGCTTCAAGAGCGCATAGGAGCGCCCGCTGCCGGTCTTCAGCCAGATCTCGTAGAGGCGCAGGATGTCCCGGTCCGAGTGCGTGTAGGCGCTCTCGCTGACTTCGTTGAGCGCGTCCACCAGCGGCTGAAATTTCTGCGCGAGCTCGCCGAACACCGCCGCCAGCACCCGGCCGCTGCCGCGCGCGGTCGCCGCGGCGAGCGCGCCATACGCGCGCCCGCCCATGCCGATGTGGTAATCGATGTCGATGAGCTTGGCGGCGAAGCTGTGCGCGAAGAAGCCGGCGATGAAGAGCGATACGTCCCCGAGGCGCTGCAGCGCGCGGTGACGCGCGCCGGGGGTCGGGGCTTCGAGCGCATCGTGCAGCATGAGTGCGAGCGGCCGCAGGCGCACGCCCTCGGGCGTGTTCTCGTACAGCGCCTCCGAGCGCGCAAAGAGCGTGAGCAGATTGACGACGTACTGCTCGGTCTGTTCCTCTACCGCCACGTGCTGCTTGGCGAGCGCCCCGTGTACGGAGTCCTTGAAGAACTCCCGCAGATTCGCGACCGGGAGTACGCGTTTTGCCGGCTCAGCCATCGTTCCTCACCTCACTGTTATGTGGAACGCTACCGCCCCCTCTAGGTTCACCCCGTACCGCACATAATTCCGTGATGCGCTACGCTGATCAACTCATGCTTCACCCCGCGCCACTTAGCAGCGCACACCCAACAGTGCTAACAGGCCGGTAAGGACGCCGTTGGATCCGCAACCCCTGCCGCAGCGGCTGCTCGGCTTCTCGGCCTACGAGTGGCTCGTCATCGGCGCCGGCTGGGCCGGATGGGGCTTCGACGTGTTCGATGCGGTGCTCTTTAACTTCGTCGCCCCCAACTGCATTCCAACACTGCTGCACCTGCCGCCCGGCACCCCGGCGGCCCACCAGGCGGTCGTGTTCTGGACGGGCGCGATAACCTCCGTGCTGCTGCTGAGCTGGGCGGCGGGCGGGGTGCTGTTCGGCTGGCTGGGCGATCGGCTCGGGCGCAAGCGCGCGCTGTTCGCAACGATCGCGATCTACGCGCTCGGCACCGGGCTTTGCGCCCTCGTGAGCAACCTCGGGGAGCTGATCCTCTGCCGCACGCTCGCCAGCTTGGGTATCGGCGGGGAATGGGGCATCGGGGCGGCGCTGATCGCGGAAACCGTTGCGCCGGGGCGCCGGGTGACGGCCGGTGTCATCATGCAAACCGCCTCGCCGCTCGGGATCGTACTGGCGGGCGCGGTGAATTATCAGATCGCGGGGGTGTGGTTCGCCTCCGACCCGCACAACTCCTGGCGTTACGTCTTCCTCGCTGGCCTTGCGCCGCTGTTGATCGCCTTCGCCGTGCGGCTCTTCCTGCGTGAAAGTGCCCCCTGGGAAGCAAGTCGCGCGCAGGCGTCGCGCGCACCCACGCCGCGGCAGCTGTTCACGCCGGAGCTGCGACGTGCGACGCTCAGTGGGGTGTTCGCCGCGGTGACCGCGGTGCTCACCTGGTGGGCCTGCAACGCGTTCATCCCGCTGCTCGGCAGCACGCTCGCCACCGAATACGCAGCCGCCACGCACTTGGCGGCGCCGGCGGCGCGGCAGCTCGCGGCCGCCTGGCAGGCGCGCGCCTCCAACGCGTTCAACCTCGGGGGCCTGTGCGGGGCCCTGGCGGCGATCCCGCTCGCACGCTTCCTCGGCCGCCGGCAGCTGTTCATAACCTATTTTTTATTCTCGGCCGCCGCAATTGGTGCAACGTTCGGCCTTGAGCTCGCACCGGCGCTGCGTCTGAACCTGCTGTTCCTTGTGGGCGCGGGCGTCTACGGGGTGTTCGGGGTGCTTACCTTCTACCTGCCGGAACTGTTTCCGGCGCGCCTGCGCGCCACGGGCGCAGGCTTCTGCTACAACATCGGCCGCATCTTCGCCGCCAGCGGCCCCTTCATCGTGGGCATGGTCAGCGCACGGGCGGGCGGCTCAACCGGCGCGCTCAACGCCATCCTGTGCTGGGTGGCCCTCGCACCCCTCACCGCCGCACTGCTCGCGCCGCGCGTGCTGCTCGAGACCCGCGGCCGCACTCTTGCGCTCTAGGGGCTTGGTTGTCAGGGGTCGAGGGCGCGCGCGAGCTCGCCGCAGTCGCGCACACTGAGGTCCGCGGGCGTCAGCTCGGCGGGCCAGGCATGGGCCCGGCGGTTCATCCAGGCGGTCTGTAGTCCGGCGGCGCGGGCGGCGAGCACGTCAAGGTGCGGGTCGTCGCCGACGTACAGCACCTGGGCGGGCGCGAGGGCCAGCTCCTGCGCCAGGCGCTCGAAGCAGCGCCGCGCGGGTTTGGCGGCGCCGATCTGGCGCGCGTTCAAGGAGAGCGAGAACAGGTGATCGAGCCCGATGCGTGCCAGATCGGCGTTGCCGTTGCTGAGTGAGGCGAGCGTATAGCGGCTCCTGAGCCGGAAAAGCCCGGGCTGCACGTCCGCGAACAGCGCCACTTCGCAGCGCGCCGCCAGAAACACCTCGAACGCGCGCTCGGCAATGTGCTCCTCGTAGCCGTGCTCGCGGGCGTGAGCCGCCAGCGCCGCCGTGCGCAGGTAGGTAAAATCGTGCGCGTTGTGCGGTTCGCGCCGGGCGAGCTCCTCGCGCGCGCGCTTCATGTCCTCCGGGCTCAGGCGCGCGGTGATGCGCGGGCAGTGCGTCTGCAGCCAGCCGAACAGGCGCGCCTCGGCGCGCGCGAGCACCGGCTCGACATCCCAGAGTGTATTATCGAGATCGAAGGCTATGGCGCGCACGTTGCTCAGCACCCGCAGAGGTTAACATTCCCATGGCGCCGCTCACGTTCGTCATCGGCAACAAGAACTATTCCTCCTGGTCGCTGCGGCCGTGGCTGCTGTTGAAGCACCTGGAGGTGCCCTTCGAGGAGGTGCTGGTCGTGCTGGATACCCCGAGCACGCGCGAGGACATCGAGAAGTTCAGTCCGAGCGGCCGGGTGCCGGCGCTGCGCCACGGGGAGCTCACCATCTGGGACTCCCTCGCCATCTGCGAATACGTGGCGGAGCTGACCGGCAAGGGCTGGCCGCGGGCGCCTGATGCGCGCGCCGTGGCGCGCGCGGTGAGTGCCGAGATGCATTCCGGCTTCACCCACCTGCGCTCGCTGTGGCCCATGAACGCGCGCGCCCGCAACCGGCGCACGGCGATGACTGCGGCGCTCGAGGCGGACATCGGGCGGGTGGACGAGATCTGGAACGACTGCCGCGCGCGTTTTGGCGCCGCCGGTCCCTGGCTGTTCGGCGAATACAGCATCGCGGACGCCATGTACGCACCGGTGGTGCTGCGCTTCAACACCTACGGGGCGAGCATCTCCCCGACCGCGCGCTGGTACATGGCGAGCGTACTCGAGGATGCGGCGCTGCAGGAATGGCTGCAGGCGGCCAAACAGGAGTCCTGGACCAATCCGGCGAGCGAAGTCGGCTAAGAAAAAACCCTCCGCCGCACCGCGTCGCTGCTCACCACAACGGGGAACGCCCAACATGCGTCTTTTGCTCGGCCTCGCAGCGCGTCTGATCCTGTGCCTTACCGTCCTCGGCGGCTCCGGCGTGCTCGCCGCCGCCGCGGCGGCGCCCTTCACGGTCGAGGACCTGGTGCGTCTGAAGCGCATCAGCGACCCGCAGGTCTCCCCCAACGGGCGCGTGCTCGCCTTCGTGCAGCGCGAGACCGACATGGACGCTAACCAGGGACGCACGAGCCTGTGGCTGTTGGATCTGGCCGATCCGTCCGGGGAGCCGCAGCGTGCCACGGGCGTTGCGGCCAATGACTCGAGCCCGCGCTGGGCGCCTGACGGCCGCACGCTTTATTTTCTCTCCAACCGCGGCGGCAGCTCCCAGGTGTGGCGTCTGGACCTGCCGGGGCTGGCGGCGCTGCGCGTCACCGACTACCCGCTCGACATCGGCTCCTTCAGGGTCTCCCCGCGCGGGGAGCGGCTCGCCGTGTCGATGGAGGTTTTTCCGGACTGCGACTCCCTCAAATGCACCCAGGAGCGCCTCGAGCAGCGCGCCCAGGACAAGGCCCGCGGGCGCCTCTACGAGCGGCTCTTCATACGTCACTGGGACAACTGGAGCGACGGCACGCGCGCGCACCTGTTCACCGCGGCGCTGAGCCCTGCCGGCTTCGCCGGCGTGCCGGTCGATGTAACGCGCGGCTTCGATGCGGACATTCCGGGCAAGCCCTTCGGCGATGATCAGGACTACGCGTTCAGCCCGGACGGGCGGCGGCTCGCGTTCTCCGCCCGCATCGCCGCGCGCAGCGAACCGTGGTCCACGAACTTCGATGTGTATGAGACGCCCGTGGATGCGAGCACGGCGCCCGTGAATCTCAGCGCCAACAACCCCGCCTGGGACGCACAGCCGCACTTCCTCGCCAACGGCGACCTCGTGTGGCTGGCACAGGATCGCCCCGGCTTCGAGTCGGACCGTTTTCACATCGTGGTCAGGGACGCGCGCAGCGGCGCGGTGCGCGCCCTCACCGGCGGCTGGGATCGTTCGGTCGCGCGCCTCGCGCCGACCCCCGACGGGCGCAGCCTCGTCGTGAGCGCGGACGATACCGGACAGAAAGCGCTGTTCGTGGTCGATGCGCACAGCGGCACCCCGCGCAAGCTGCTCGCCGACGGCGAGGTGGACGACTTCGTCGTCACGGGCGAGCGCGTGGTGTACGCGCGCGCCGATCTTGGCGGACCTGCGGACCTCTACAGCGTGCCGCTGCGCGGGGGCGCCCCGAAGCGCCTTACGCAGGTGAACGGCGCGCTGCTGGCGCAGCGGCAGATGAGTGAGTTCGAGCAGTTCAGCTTCAAGGGCTGGAACGATGAGACCGTGTTCGGTTACGTGATGAAGCCTTACGGTTTTGAGCCGAACAAGCGCTACCCGATCGCCTTCGTGGTCCACGGCGGCCCGCAGTCCTCCATGCAGAACCTCTGGAGCTATCGCTGGAACGCGCAGACCCTCGCCGGCGGCGGTTACGCGGTGGTGATGATCGATTTTCACGGCTCACCCGGGTACGGCCAGGCGTTCACCGACTCGATCAGCAAGGACTGGGGCGGCAAGCCCCTCATCGACCTGCAGAAGGGACTCAGTGCCGCCACCGAACGCTATCCGTGGCTGGATGCCGAGCGCGCCTGCGCGCTCGGCGCCTCCTACGGCGGTTTCATGATGAACTGGATCGAGGGCAACTGGCCGGAGCGCTTCCGCTGCATCGTCAACCACGACGGGCTCTTCGACCAGCGCATGATGTACTACGCCACCGAGGAGCTATGGTTCCCGGAGTGGGAGTTCGGCGGCCCGCAGTACGAAGTGCCGGAGAACTACGAGCGCGTGAACCCGGTCGACTTCGTCGCGAAATGGCGCACGCCGATGCTCGTCATTCACGGCGAGAAGGACTTCCGTATCCCCTACAGCCAGGGTATCGGCGCCTTCACGGCACTGCAGCGGCGCGGGATCGAGAGCAAACTCCTGATCTTCCCGGACGAGAATCACTGGGTGCTGAAGCCCGCCGACAGCGTGCAGTGGTATCACACCGTGCTCGGCTGGCTCGACGGGCACCTGAAGAACTGAGGCGGCCGGCGGCGGGCGCACCGTGCCGTCAGTGCGCGCTCTTGCGGAACTCGAACCCGCCGAGCGTGAGCGCTTCGGCCGTGAGGGTCGCCTCGGGGCCAGCCTCCTCCGTGCCACCGGCTCGGTGGCAGTGCTTCGGATCGTGACTGGCGGTGAATCGCTCGCCCGAGCGCACCCAGATCAGCTCGCACCCGACCGGGGCGACGTCCTCGGCCACCACCCCGGTAAAGATCTGCGGATTGAGGCTCCCGTCGCGCCAGCGCAGCGGCTCGGCAAAGTTGTACATGAGGCCGATGATGCCGCGCTTCTCGTCGATGTCGAAGCTGAACATGCGCTCGCTCATGACCAGTTGCGGACTATCCGCCGCCATCTCCTGGGCATAGAAGACGTGGTGGCCGAGTCGCGGGGTCTGCACCGGGATGATGATGATCGCGATCTTCTGGTGTGCGCCGCGCACGCCGCTCTTCGCGTCGCGCTCGGCCTGGGCCACGTTGTCATACCGGCCCGGCAGCCACGTGAGCAGCTCCGCCAGGTCGGTGGTGCGCTGCTTTTTTTCCTGGTCGACACAGCCGCCGCTCAAGAGAGTACCGACCAGAAGGCTCAGCGCCACCATGCGGCGCCAGTTGTGTTCAGCCATACGATGCCCGCCACTGTGCCCGATATTTGAGTCCAAGATCCATGAGTCGCTCGAGCAGCTGCGGATACGGCACGCCGCTTGCGCGCGCGGACTCGGCAAAATCCTCGGCCGTCTCGAGGTTCGGATTGGCATTGGCCTCGAGCACGTAGACGTGTCCTTGCGCGGTCACGCGAAAATCCATGCGAGCATAGCCGGACATGCCGAGCGCCCGATAGATGCGGCGCGAGAGCCGGTCGAGCACCGCCAGCACCGAGGCCGGCAGATCCTGCGCGGCATGGGTGGTAATACCGTACCTCGCCTGGTAGCGCTTGTCCCACTTGACCTTGCGCGTGGCGATGCTCGCGAGCGAGTCGGGCATCGAGCCGAACACCATCTCCCACACCGGCAGCCGGGTGAGGCGCTCGTTGCCGAGTATCCCGACGTACAGCTCACGCCCCTCGATGTACTCCTCCACCAGCGCGTCGGATTTGACCTGCTCGTGCACGAACTCGATGCGCTCCTTGAGCTTGCCGGCATCCTCGATCACCGAGGCCTGGGCGATGCCGAGGGAGGCATCCTCGACGGTGGACTTCACGAACAGCGGGAAGCGCAGCTTGCGCGGCACGTGAAAGCGCGCGCCGCGCCGGAAGACGGCGAACTGCGGCGTGGCGATGCGATGGAACTGCAGCAGCTGTTTACACAGGGACTTGTCGCGCGACAACAGGAGCCCGCGCGGATTGCAGCCGGTGTAGGGCTGGCGCAGCAGCTCGAGGAAGGCCACCACGTGCTGATCGTAGGTGACGATGCCGTCGAACTCTTCGAGCAGGTTGAAGACGATGTCCGGTTTCCAGTCGGCGATGGCGCTGCGCAGTTCGGTGAGGCTATCGAGCACCCCCAGGCAGCGCACCTCGTGGCCGCGCTGGCGCAGCGTCGTGATGACGTCGTACTCGGTGCGCCACTCCTCGATCTCCTTGTCGCTGTGGCCTTCCAGGCTCTGCGGGGGCACCAGGCTCGCGTGGACCACGACGAGCGTGCGCATTCGTCTCATAGGGGCAGGTGCGGAGTCTCGCCCTGCGAGTAAAGCCCGGTGAGCCGCTCGAGCATCCAGCGCGAGTAACGCTTGGCATCGCGCTGGTTGCCGCGCACGTACAGGTTGAGCGCCTCGGTGCGCTCGATCAGCATGCGCAGCACCTGCTGCACGCTGTACGGATCGATCTTCAGCGCCTGGGCGACCGCGGCGGTCAGGGTGCGCGCCTGCGCGCGCAGCAGCGTCGCCGCCTTTGGCTGCGCGCGGCGCGTACGCTCGGCCGTGAAGGCGCGTTGCAACAGCTCATCCGCCAGACCCCGCCGGATGTGCCGATTGTGCGCAAGCTTGCGGCGGTAGTGCTCGGCGAGCGTGCGCGTATCCTGCTCCAGGGGCTCGATGCGGGTGCGATTGCGCACCGGCGCACGCGCGGCGCGCACGCTCGCCACGAGCTCATCGACCGCCTGCAGCTTGTACAGCGCCGGCCAGTCGGCGTAGTCGCGCCGCCAGGCGGACTTGGGCGTCAGCCACACGGCAAAGGTTTCCGCGAAGTCCTCCGTCGGGTGCGCCTGCGCGTACCACTCCCCGAGGTGCTGCACGTAGCGACGGCTGCCGGCGCGCGCGCGGTAACGGGCCGGATACGGCCGGCTCGCCGGCCCGAACACGTCGCGCCAGCGCCGGCGCCGGCGCAGACGGTAGGCGTTATCCAGCGCGTGGCCGGCCTCGTGCCGCAGGATGCGCATCAGCAGACGCGAGTTGCCCCCCTCGGCCTCGTGCATGAGACGGCGCTCCAGGCGCTCGAGGCGCGGGTGCGCGAGGTAGAAGGGCATCGCGATACCCGGTACGCCATCCGGGCAGAACCATTCCTCCGACAACCACACGTGCGGGCGCAGACTGATGCCGCGTCGCTGCAGATCCGCGTACAGACGGCGCACGTGGCGCGCGAGCGGCGAGCGCTCGATCGAGAGCTTCAGATCGCAGAAGCGCATGCGCAGCAGTTGCTCATCGGGCAGTCGCGCCCAGGTGCGCACGGCCGCGGCACGCCGGCGGGGACGCGCGGTGGGTGTAGGCGGGCCGTTGACGCGTGTCGGAGACATCCGCGGACTGGGGAACTTTCGAGGGGAAACCTGGCTGCGAGCTTACGACAGCGCAAGGTGTGCTGTCTGCTGCCGCACGCCGCCGCGCCCGAGAAAACTCAGCCGCTGAAGTCCACCAGCGCATGGGCCAGCAGCTGGTCGGCGAAGCCCTCGAGTAACTCAAGTTTGATCAGACTGTTGCGCCACTTTGTGGGGATGGCACCTGCGCTGTAATGCGCCCCCGCCAGCGCCCCGGTGGCCCCGGCCACCACATCCGAGGCACCGCCCAGGTTGGCCGCGGCGAGCACCGCATCGCGGAAATTGTTCGTGCGGCCAAAGACCTCCAGGGCGGCCGCGAGCGCCGCCGGCGCCGATCCTTCCTGGCCGAGGGCCGAGGGACGGGAGAACTTGCCGAGGAGCGCCTCGGCGGCGGCGAGGATCTCGCGCTTGGAGGCCCCCGAGAGTGCGGCATGTAGCGCGCGAGAGAGAGCGCGGCAGGCGTTGAGCGCTGCGGGCGCCTGGCAGGTCGTGCGCGCCGCCTCGGCCGCCTGCGTGGCGGCCGCCTCCGCGTCGGCGAAGAAGTACATGACCACGGGGGTAACGCGCGAGAGGATCTCCGGGTCGAGCGCCTGCGGGTCGTGGGAGCCGGAGAATGTCTGGCGGCGCCATTGGGCGCGCGCCAGCGCGCGCGCAGTCGCGGCGCTGATGCCCACACACTGCCCGGTGGCCGACAGATACCCTTGCTGCTGCCAGCGCCGATAGCGCGCGACCTGGTCGCGCGCATCGAAGCCGCCGCTCTCGAGCAGACTCTCCGCCAGGCACAGTGCCATGGCGGTGTCATCGCTCCAGGCGCCGCGCGGCAGGTCAAATGGGCCGCCCCCGAGCAGGTCACCGACGGGCGTGAAGCGTCCGGCCCGCCGGTACTGGGTGGGCGCGGCGACCGCATCCCCCACCGCCAGTCCGAGCAGCGCCCCGAGGAAGCGCTCGCGGACCCCGCGCACGGTCGCAAGCGTTGCCGGCTCGAGCAGCGGATCCTCCTCGGCGGCCGCGGCGGCGTTCCAGCCGCGCACGTAGGCGCTTTGCTCGTCGGTCTCGGGCACCGAGAACCACTGGCGCGAACGCGCACTCTGCTGCCACAGCTGATTCAGTTCCTCGAGCGCCTCCTCGCCGCTGCGCCCGGCCTCGGCGAACAGGCACCCGACCGTCATACCGGTGCGGCCGATGCCCGCGCGGCAGTGCAGGTACACGGTGCCCCCGTCGCGCAACGCCGCGCGCACGCAGGCGAGGATCTCGGACATGCGCGCGGGGCTCCCGGGCAGCCCGTGATCGGGGATGGACTTGCGGTGATAGTCGACCGAGGGCGGCAGTTCCTGGGCGTAGGCGGCGCACTCGTGCGGCTCGGTCAGGTCAATGAAGCAGCTGACGCCGGCGGCCAGGAGGCTCTTGAGACGCTCGCGCGTGGCCTCCTCGGTGGCACCGGCCGGATGCTCCCCGGCGAGCACCCTCCCGGGCAGCGCCCAGTAACTGTTATTGAGTGGCAGCGGGGGCGGCGCGAGGGGCACGGAAGCGTCCACGCCGCCTCAGCCGGCGAGCGCCGCCGCGGCGCGCGTCTCGGGCCACGCCTCCTCGTCGGCCTCGCTCATCGGCGCGATGCGGCGCGCATCAAGGCCGGCGAAGTCAAAGCGGCGCGGGTCCGCCAGATGCGCGGGCTCGACGTTCTTCAGGGCCGAGAAGATCGTCTCGGTGCGACCGGGAAACTCGCGCTCCCACGCCGCCAGCATCTTCTTGACCGCGACGCGCTGCATATTGTCCTGCGAACCGCACAGCTTGCAGGGGATCAGCGGGAAGGCGCGTCCGCGCGCATAGCGGACGATGTCGCGCTCGGCGACGTAGGCGAGCGGACGGATGACGACGTGCCGGCCATCATCGGAGAGCAGCTTCGGCGCCATGGCCTTGAGGCGACCGCCGAAGAAGAGGTTCAGGAACAAGGTTTCGACGATGTCATCGCGGTGATGCCCGAGGGCGATCTTGGTGATTCCGTGTTCGGCGGCGAAGCGGTACAGCGCCCCGCGGCGCAGGCGCGAACACAGCCCGCACAGTGTGCGGCCGGCGGGGATCACGCGTTTGACGACCGCGTAGGTGTCCTGCTCGATGATGTGGAACGGGACGCCACGGGCGCTGAGGTACTCGGGCAGCACGTGCTGCGGGAATTCGGGCTGCTTCTGGTCAAGGTTCACGGCCAGCAGCTCGAAGCTGACCGGGGCACTGCGCTTAAGTGACAGCAGCATGTCGAGCAGCGTGTACGAGTCCTTGCCGCCGGACAGGCACACCATCACCCGATCCCCGGCACTGATCATGCGGTAATCGGCGATGCATTTGCCGACCGAACTGCGCAGCTGCGCACTCAGTCGGTTGAGCGTGCGGGAGGGTTTCTCGGCGGCACTCATGTCGATGGACCGTGACTCATCCTGTGCGCCCGCGGCGGACGCCAGGGGGAGTTTAAAGGCCTTCAGGCCGCGGCGCTGCTGGCGCTGGTCTCGAGGTACTTCGCCTCGACATAACGGATGAATGAGACGGCGGAGAGGGTTTTGCCGGTGGCGTGCTTCAGCAGCTCCTGCACCGGCACCTTGGCGCCCAAGCCGTGCACCTGGGTGCGCAGCCAGCCGAAAAGGCCGGAGAACTCCCCGCGCGCCAGCTGCTCGTCCAGGGCGGGTAGTTCCGCGCGCATGCTCTCGTACAGCTGCGCCGCAATCACCGCCCCGAGGGCGTACGAGGGAAAGTAACCGAAGGACCCGACCGCCCAGTGAATGTCCTGCAGGCATCCCTCCGCGTCGCTCGTGGGGCGGATCCCGAGGCGCTGTTCCATGCCGGCGTTCCAGGCTTCCGGGAGATTGCGCACCGCGAGCTCACCCGAGAGCAGCTGCTTCTCCAGCTCGTAGCGCAGCATGATGTGCAAGGGATAAGTCAGCTCGTCTGCGTCCACCCGGATCAGCCCACGCTGCACGCGCGTGAGGTGGCGGTAGAGGTTCTCCGTGTCCCATTCCGGGCCGCCGACCCCGAAGTGCTTCATCAGCAGCGGCTGCACGTAGTGCACGAACGGGCGGCTGCGGCAGACCATCATCTCGATCAGCAGCGACTGGCTTTCCTCGAGCGCCATGCCGCGGTCGCGTCCGACCGGCTGATCGCGCCAGTCCTGCGGCAAGCCCAGGTCGTACATCGCGTGTCCGGTTTCGTGCAGCGCGCCGAGGAGCCCGGAAAACACATCATCGGGGTCAAAGCGCGTCGTGATGCGGATGTCCCCGGGACTGCCCTCGGTGAAGGGGTGCTCGCTCTCGTCGAGTCGTCCGCGGTCAAAGGGGAATCCCACCGCCTTCATCACCTCGACGGCCAGCGCGCGCTG
>DATHLO010000157.1:0-4590 GCA_035488075.1 Steroidobacteraceae bacterium
CTCATCGGCCGCGACGTCGTGGTGCGCAGCGGCACGGGCACCTTCGCGCTCGAGGGGCTGATGCCCTACCGCGTGCGCCTCACCGGCGATGCGCGCGCGCTGGATCTGCCGCTGATGCCCGTGGACCTCAGCGGCACCCTCGACAAGGACAGCTTCGCCTTCGAGCGCGCGGAAGTTGACCTGTACGGCGGCCACACCAGCGCGAGCGGCAAGGTCACCTGGGCGCCGCACGACTCCTGGTCGGTGAGCGGTCATGCGAGTGGCATCGATCCGGCGCAGCTGCGTGCCGACTTCCCCGGCAGCCTCAATTTCGACTACAACGCCTCGGGGACGGGCTTTGACGCCAAGGGCACGCTCAATGCTTCCTTCAGCGGCCTGAGCGGCAAGCTGCGCGGCGCCACGGCGAGCGGCGCCGGCACCGTGACGCACGCCGGTGAGACCTGGGGGTTCAGTAACCTGCGCGTCGGCCTGGGGAGCGCCACCCTGGCGCTCGATGGGCACATCGACGATCGGATGGAGTTGCGCTTTGCGCTGAGTGCGCAGGACCTGAATCTCCTGAGCCCCCGCAGCCGTGGCCAGCTGAAGGCCTCGGGCACGCTCGGCGGCACGTTCAGCGATCCGGCGATCGTCGGCGTCGCCCACGGAGCGGACATCGATTATCAGGGCATCAAGCTCAAGGCCTTCGACGCCGACGTCGACTTCGAGCCGGACGCGGCCGGCAAGGAATCGAAGATCGACGCTCAGCTGCACGTGCTGACTTACGAGCAGCGCACGCTCAACGCTGCGACCTTTACCCTGCGGGGGCCGCCGAGCGCCTACACCGTGCACTTCACGGCGAGCGCCCCGGGCATCGCTGCGGCCGCGCAGGCCCAGGGCGCGTACAGCGCCGGCACCTTCAAGGGTCAGCTGACGATGCTCGCCCTCAGCGGCAACGAGTCGCTGCACCTGGCGCTGGATCGTCCGGTGGGCTTGCTCGCCGCGGTGGATCACGTGCGCATCGAGTGGCTGTGTCTGGTGGGTGCTCCGGGCAGCGTGTGCGCGGATGCGGAGTGGACGCCGGCCACCTGGTCGACCACCGTCATGACGAACGAGCTGCCGCTCGCGACGCTCACCGCCGGCATGACACCCGAGGTGCAGTACCTCGGTACCATCAGTGCGCTGGCGCACCTCTCCGGCGGCGCCACGACGCCGCTGCTGGGGAGCCTGCGCGCGCAGCTCGCCAACGCCGAGATCGCGCACCGCCTGGCGAGCAAGAAAGTCGAACACACCCGCATCGGCTCGGGCACTTTCAGTGTGACGCTGGCGCCCACCACGATCAGCACGCAGTCGGACATCGACGGCGGGGAGGTCGGCACCCTGCATGGGGCTTTCACCGCGCAGCGCACGACGCCGGAGTGGCAGAACATGCCCGTCAGCGGGGAGCTGCGCATCCTGAACGCAGACTGCTCCATCGTCTCGCTCTACGTTCCGGATATCGACCGCGCCTCCGGGCACTTCAACGCGGACATGCGTGTGAGCGGCACCATCGGCGCCCCGCGCCTCGCGGGTGAGGTCAAGGTGAGCGCCGGGGAGCTCGACGTCTACCAGACCAACCTCGCGCTGCGGGCGATCGCACTCGAGGCGCACTTAAGCGACGGCGGCCTCGACTTCAAGGGCAGCGCGAACGCGGGCACCGGCACGGTGAACGCCGACGGCCACCTGGAATGGCGTGATCTGCTGCCCTACGGCAAGTTTCACCTGCAGGGCACCAACCTGCGCGTGGCGGACATCCCCGAGGCGCAGATCGATGCCTCGCCGGATCTGGATTTCACCATCACCGGACGCAAGATCGAAGTCACCGGCAAGGTACTCGTGCCGTACGCCAAGATCGCGCCCAAGGACATCACCAACGCCGTGCGTGCCTCGGACGACGAAGTGATCGTCGGCACCGAGGAGGAGGACCCGAGCAAGCGCTTCGAGGTCATCAGCGATATCGGGCTCGCGCTCGGCGATCACATCAGCATCGACACCCTCGGCCTCACCGCCAAGCTCGGGGGCGGTCTGCAGATCCGCAGTGGCACCGATGCCATCACGCGTGGCCAGGGCGAGCTCAATATCGAGAGTGGCAAGTACATGGCCTACGGCCGGCTGCTCGACATCCAGGGCGGCAAGCTCTACTTCAACGGCCCGATCGACAATCCGGGCATCCAGGTCACCGCGCAGAAGGTCTTCCCGGACGTGACCGCCTACGTGAACGTGCGCGGCACGCTCCTGCAGCCGCGCATGTCCTTCTCCTCGGTGCCGCCGCTGCCGCAATCGCAGATCGTCTCGCTCATCCTCGCCGGCGGCTCGCTCGAATCGACGCAGAATCGCGGCAGCAACCTCGCCATCGGCCAGGGCGTGGCGATGCTCGCCCAGGAATACGGCTCCTGGGTCGGCATCCAGGAGGCGAGCCTGGAATCGGACGTCACCAACGACACCTCCCTCGTGCTCGGGCGCTATCTGTCCCCGCGCCTGTACGTAAGCTACGGCATCAGCCTCACGGAGAACCTGAACACCTTCAAGCTGCGCTACACGCTCGGGGATCACTGGACGGTCCGCGCCGAGCTCGGCCAGGCGCAGGGCGCGGACCTCGTCTACAGCATCTCCAAGTAATCGCCCCCGCACCCTCCGCGCTGGGCGCCCCCTGGCGGCTCCCCCGGCAAAGCGTTCGCGCCGGCCGTCGACGGACGGCCGCCTGCTACCCTTGACGTCTGTGCATAAAAATGCACAATGCGGGCATCTTTATGCGATGAGATTTCACTCCCATGCTAACCGATGCCCACCAGCTGGAGCGGCGCGCCGCGATCCTGCGCATCCTGCGCAGCGGCCTCGTCGGCAAGCAGGCCGATCTGGTGCGGCTGCTGAAGAAGGAAGGCCACGCGGTGACGCAGTCCTCCGTCAGCCGCGACCTGCGCGATCTGGGCGTCCTTAAGGCGCGCGGCCGCTACGTGCTGCCGCCGGATGAGGTGAGCCGGGCCAACGGCGACTTCGGCACGCTCACGCAGTTCGTGCGCGAACTGCGCAGCGCCGGCCCCTCGATCACGGTGCTGCGCACCACCATCGGTGCGGCGCAAAGCGTGGCGGTCGCCATCGACAAGGCGCAATGGCCGGAGGTCGCCGGCACCCTCTCCGGCGATGACACCATCTTCATCGCCACCGCCAACGCCCGGGGCCAGCAGGAACTGCTCGGGCGCCTGCGCACGCTCTTTCGGGTCTAAAACCATGTCCGTCACCGCCTCGCGCCCGGGCGCCCCGCCCATCGTGCTCGCCTATTCGGGCGGGCTCGACACTTCCTTCCTCGTGCCGTGGATCGCGGAAAACCAGGGACGCCCGGTGATCACCGTGACGGTCGACACCGGCGGCATCGATGCGGCCGCTGCGCACACGCTGGCGCAGCGCGCGCGCGCCCTTGGCGCCATCGAGCACCACCAGATCGATGCGCGCGCGGACTACTTTGAGCAGGTGCTGCGCTTTCTGATCATGGGCAACGTGCGCCGCGGGCAGCTGTATCCGTTGTGCGTGGGCGCTGAGCGGGTGATGCAAGCGCAGACCATCGCGCGCATGGCCCGCAAACTCGGCACCGACCTCGTCGCGCACGGCTGCACGGCGGCGGGCAACGATCAGGTGCGCTTCGAAGTGGCCCTGCGCACCCTGGCGCCGGATCTGAAGGTGCTCGCTCCGGTGCGCGACCGGGCCTTCCGGCGCGAGGAGGAACTCGCCTATCTGCAGGAGCGCAAGCTCCCGATCCCCGCAAGCGGCGCGAAGTATTCGGTCAACCGCGGGCTGTGGGGCGTCACCATCGGCGGCAAGGAAACCCTCACCTCCGCCGGCAGCATCCCGGAGGAGGCGTGGATCCTGACGAAGAACGCCTTCAGCCAGGCGCGCGCCGCCGAGCACCACGTGCTCAGCTTCGCCAAGGGACGCCCGGCCGCTCTCGACGGCAAGGCCTTGGCGCCGGTCGCGCTCATCGAGGCGCTCGAGGCCCTGGCGGCGCCCTTTGGCATCGGCCGCGGCATTCACCTCGGCGACACGATCATCGGCACCAAGGGGCGCGTGGCGTTCGAGGCCCCGGCCGCCGAGGTGCTGCTCAGCGCCCACCGCGAGCTCGAGAAGCTGGTGCTCACCGCTCGGCAGCAGCGCATCAAGGAGCTCGTGGCGCAGCCCTACGGGGACTTGGTACACGAGGGGCAGCTGCTCGATCCGGTGTGCCGCGACATCGAGGCGCTGCTGGTGAGCTCGCAGGAGCGCGTCACGGGCGACGTACACCTCGTGCTGCAGACCGGCAGTCTGTTTATCGCCGGAGTCGAATCCGCGTTCTCGCTCATGGCCGCCTCCAAGGGCGTGTACGGGGAGGCCGCGGGTGAGTGGTCGGCGAGCGATGCACTCGGTTTCTCGCGCATCGCATCGTTGCCCGGGGTGTTCTACACCCGTGCCGGCGCCGGCGCGCCCGAAGGATCGTAAGCCCATGGTAGGCATGCGCAGCGTCGTCGTCGACAAGCTCGCCTCGGTGACGCAGGCCTGCAACCTCTCCCACGAGGTGCGCGTCTCCGCCGAGATCCCGGCCGAGGA
>DATHLO010000158.1:0-9467 GCA_035488075.1 Steroidobacteraceae bacterium
GATCGCGAAGTTCAGCTCACCGCTGGCGATCTTCGGCAGGATGTCGCGCTTCTGCGCCGGCGTGCCGCGCCGGATCAGCGCCGGGCCGATGGTGTTGACGGTCACAAAGGGAAACGGCGCCTCGGCGAGCCACAGTTCCTCGAGGATGATCTTCTGCGCCAGGGGATCCAAGCCGCGGCCGCCGTACTCCTTAGGCCAGCCGGGCGTGAGCCAGCCATCCTGGCCCATGCGCTTGAGGAGGCTGCGGTAGGTGCCGCCGCTCTCGCGGTCGCGGATCGCTTCGCGCACCGCGGGCGTCATGAGCTCACCGAGGTAGGCGCGAAACTCCTGACGTAGCGCACGCTGCTCGAGGCTGTACTGCACGTCCACCGCGTCAGTCTCCTATAAAAGCGGCGATACCGAGGGCGGCGAGGCTCGCCTGCGTCAGCGGTACATAGCGGCCGGCCTGCGCGTCGCGCACGTACAGCGCATCGCGCGTGCGCTGCGGATCATAGCCGCTGCGCTGCAGGTCAATCTTGCGCAACTTGAAGGTGCTGGTGAGATCGGCATCGGGGGAGATACGCACGAAGAGCGGCACCGCGTAGGTCGCCAGGCGCGCCGCAGCGAACTCATGGAAGGCGCGCGGCTCAAAGCGCGTGCCCTGCGCGTAGGTGAGCGCCACCATGCCCGCTCGGCCCTCCGTACCGGGCACGCGCACACCGTAGACGTTGACCACGGCCGGACCGGGGAACTGCGCCAGCACCGCCGCCACCTCCTCGGTCGAGACGTTCTCGCCCTTCCAGCGGAAGGTGTCGCCGACGCGATCAACGAAATAGTAGTAGTCCTCGGCATCGTGGCGCACCAGATCCCCCGAACGCACCCAGCGGTCGCCCGGCCGGAACACGTCGCGCAGCAGCTTCGCCTCCGTCGCCTCGCGCGAGGTGTAGCCCTCGAAGAAGCCGGCGGCGCCCGGTCCGTCGAGCACTTCGGCGATCAGCTCCCCGACCTCCCCGGGCTGACACAGGATGAGCGCGCCGTCAGGGTCGCGCAGGTACTCGCCGTTCTCGACGTCGTAGCGCACCACGCGGATGTTGCTGCGCTCAGGATACGGCAGGCGCCCCACCGCGCCGATGCGGTTGTCGACGTTGGTGAGGCCGTAGTTGGCCTCGGTGGAGCCCAGGCCCTCGCAGATAAACTCGATCCCGAAGCGCTCCTGGAACTGGCGCCACACGTCCGCCTTCAGTCCCGCACCGCTCATCCTTCTGAGCGTATGCTCGCGGTCATCCGCACGCGGCGGCTGGTTGAGCAGGTAACGACACAGCTCGCCGATGTAGTACCACGCGGTGACGCGATGCTGACGCACGTCGTCCCAGAACTCGCTGGCGCTGAACTTACGCTTGAGCACGATCGGGATGCCCACGTGCAATGCTGCGGAAACGACGACCATGCCGCCCGCGCCGTGATACAGCGGCAGCACGTTGTAGAGCACGTCCGCGCGCGTGAGGTCGAGGAAGCCGGCGATGACACCCCCCGCATTCAGGAAGCGCAGGTGGCTCATGAGGGCCGCCTTGGGCAGCCCGGTCGTGCCGGAGGTGAAGATGTAGTAGAGCGGATCGCCGAGGCGCACCTGCGCGCGGTGACTGCGCTCAGGATTCGCCTCGCTCGCCTGCGCCATCGCCGCCTCCAGGCAGCGCGCCCCCGGGTCGCGCGTATCCTGCGGCTGCGTGGCCTCGAACAGCAGCCCCGGCCGCTCCGCGGCGGCGAGGCTCGCCACGCACTCGGCACACTCGGAGCCGTAGATGAACGCGCAGGCGCCGGTCTGCTCGAGTGCGTGTTTGAGCACGCGCCCGCGTGCGGCCGTGTTCAGCAGTGCCGTGACGATGCCAACCTTGGCAAGGCCGAGCCACACCATCGGAAACTCAGGACGGTTGTCCATCATCAGCGCGACGACGTCCCCGGGGGCCAGGCCTGCGGCGAGCGCCGCATGCGCGATGCGATTCGCGCGCGCGTTCAACTGTGCAAAGCTCACCGCGCAGCCTTCGAACACGATAAAGGAGCGCTCACCGGCATCACGCGCGCGCTCCTCGAGCATGTCGGCGACGCTGAAGGGCTGATCGCGCCGGTAGCCCATGATGCGCGCGTAGCCGCGGTTCAGGCGCTGCTGCGTGACCTCGCGCGGGACGACCTCACTCTCACTCACGCGCGCAACCTGCGACTCCTCCGAAGCCAGACGCGAGGGTAGCACCGCACCCGTTGGCGCGGTCTCCTCAAACTGAGGTAGCGTCGGCGCGGAAATTTGCAGGGCAGATATTGTTCTATTTAATAATGGCTTACACGCGTAAATGACCGTAGCATCTGCGCCATGAATACCGCGCGGCTGGAAGCCTTCACCGACGGGGTGATCGCGATCATCATCACGATCATGGTGCTCGAGATTCATGTGCCGAAGGGGCAGGATCTGGCGGCACTGAAGCAAGAGCTGCCGCTGCTGCTGGCGTACGTGCTCTCGTACGTCAACGTGGGCATCTTCTGGAACAACCACCATCACATGCTGCACGTCACCGAGCGGGTGGACGGACGCGTGCTGTGGGCGAACCTCGCGCTCCTGTTCTGGCTGTCACTGGTGCCGTTCGTGATCCGCTGGATCGATGAGGCGGGACTGACCACCGCACCGGTGGCCGCCTACGGGGTGGTGCTCACCGGTGCCTCCATCGGCTATTTCATCCTCGAGCGGACGATCATGGCCGCGAACGGACCGGACTCCAGGCTCGCGGCGGCCGTGGGTAAGGAAGTCAAGGGCAAGGTCTCCACGGCGCTGTACTTCCTCGCGATTCCGATGGCATTCATCGAACCGTGGGTCTCGATTGCGCTCTACGTCGCCGTGGCGTTGATGTGGCTGATTCCCGACCGGCGCATCGAGGCGCTCACCTCCTCAGGAAGTTGAGCACGCGGTCAGCGAGCGCGCTGAAGGGCGGCCACAGCAGCCGCCGCCAATGGCCGTTAGCCGCGCCCGGATACCCGGATGGCGGCCCCGGTCACCGCGCGCGCGGCGTCCGAAGCGAGGAAGGCGATGACATCCGCCACCGCCTCGGGTGCCACCCAGCGGCTGAAGTCCGCGCTCGGCATGTCGGCGCGGTTGCGCGGGGTGTCCATTGTCCCAGGCAGCACGCTGTTGACGGTGACGTTGCGATCCTTCAGCTCTGCGGCGAGGGACTCGGTGAGTCGCTCGACCCCAGCCTTGGAGGCGGTGTAGGCGCCCATGCCGGCGGCGGCGCGCGCCGCCGCCCCGGCACCGATGTTAATGATGCGACCCGCGCCGCGCGCGCCGAGAAACGGCAGCGCCGCGCTGCAGGCATTCACCGCAGTCTTAAGATTCATCGCGAACATCGTCTCCCACACCTCCAGCGCGCCCTCCGCGAGCGGCTGCCACTGAAAGCCACCGGCGACGTTGACCAGCACGTCGAGGCCACCGGCGGCGGTGCTCGCTTCGCGCACGGCCGCCGCGGTGGAGGCGCTCTGAGTCAGATCGACGCCGCCGCGCAGCAGGTGCGGGGCTGGGAACTCCTGCAATGCCCAGGCAGGGACGCCGACTCGGTCGAGCAGAATCAGCTGTGCGCCCTCGGCTGCGAATCTGCGCGCCACGGCCGCGCCCAGAGCGCCAAAGGCACCGGTGATGAGTACGGCACGCACCGGCGCGCTCCTCAGGACCACTGCGCGGACGCGGCCGAGGTGTCGGCGAGACGCACCCCGCGGATGCCGCACTTGGCGCGCGCCTCTTCGGGGGTGAGATCGAAGACGTCCTCCCAGCGCAGGCTGTAGAGCGGTGCGGATTCGCGCCCCACTTGCGAGCCCCGCTCGAGCGCATCGAGCACCGTGAGCCAGGTCTGCGGATAGTGCAGGACGGCGCGTGTGAGGATGCGCGTGGACGAGAGCATGTAGAACACGCACAGCTCCCCGGCGAGCTCCGGGCTCAAGTGCACAAAGAGATTGGTGAGGCGCATGTAATAGGGCACCACCTCGCCGATGAAGTCGAAGCCGCCACCGCCGAGAATGTGCTCGAGATCGTGCGTCTGCCCGGCGCGCAGAAAGAAGTACTGATAATCGTTCTGCGGCTTGTACGGGGGCACGATGTCCACCTGCAGGTCGTTGTCCATCAGCTGCTTGTAGAAGATGCCGGCCATGGTGTGCGGCGCATAGCCCTGCAGATCCGCGCGCTTGAAGCTGGAGATGTAGCCTTCGCGAAACCACCGGTCCAGCGCGGAGTTTTTCCGGCGCTCGGCGGCGAAGAGCTCGTTGATATGATTGATGTCCTGCACCTCGCGCAGCGCGAGCACGAGCGGCATGGGGTCCGAGGGGGTGGGCGCGTCGGGGCCGTTCTTGCGCAGCAGGTGCGTCGCGAGCCAGTCGCGGATGCGCGGATCATTCAGGTAGCGCGAGGAACTTACGAGCGTGCTGCTCGTGGTCGGCACCCGGGTAAGCCCCTTCATCAGATACGAATAGTCATTCACGGCGCACGTCTCCGTTGCAGGTCTTCGGTTTCTCTTAGCGCGGGGCGCCCAGCTGCGCGCCGAGCGCAGCCGGCACCCGCACCGGGAAGCGTAGCAGCATCTGTGCCATGCCCTTGGCCGCCGGATCCAGTTGCGTGCTCGCGTT
This sequence comes from Steroidobacteraceae bacterium, assembly GCA_035488075.1. Lineage (GTDB taxonomy): Bacteria > Pseudomonadota > Gammaproteobacteria > Steroidobacterales > Steroidobacteraceae > 13-2-20CM-66-19. Next base: position 4,633 of record DATHLO010000158.1, read on the forward strand.
GATCCCGCCCTCAAGCGCATCGTGCACCACGAGATTGAGGGCATGGAAGCCGGGAACCTCGAAGCGATCGACACGCGGCGGCCCCGCAGCGCGCAGATGCCGGTACCACTCGCCCACCGCGGCGGGCGTGAGCGCTGCGCGCAGCCACGGCAAGTACTGCGGCTGCCGGGCAATCACCGCCACATTAAAGAGGTGGCCCTTATCGCCGCTGCGCGCCCAGGCAAGACGCCCGAGCTCAACGCTCACCGCGTCCGGTGGTGACGCCACGGCCGGCACCGCCGGCGCACTCGGTGCGGCAGCGGACGTTCCCGGGATGTCCGGCAGCTCCTGCGTCACCCCGCCGATCGTGAGTCGCGGCGTGACATCGCCCTTGGGCATCAGACACAGGAACAGTCCCGTGACCGGCAGCACGTGGGTGGCAAGATTGATGGACGTGCCGGGCGACATGCCGGAGATGGCGGTCCACTGTTCGCGGGCGAAGAGCTCGGCGCCGAGTTTGTGCGGATGATCGGCCACGAGCTTAGCGATCACTTCGCGACCGCCGCCAGGCTCTGCGTGTGCGCCGAAACTGCGCTCGGCACCGATCACAAGGCAGTCCGTGGCGGTGAAATCCTCCAGATCGCGCGCGCGCAGCAGTAGCCGCGTGCGCGCAAAGAGCGCCGCAGCCTGGCGCTCGGCCTTGGCCGCGGCCTCCTCCCCGATCAGCGGCTGATAAGCGATCGCGCGCCAGCCATCCTCGTAGGTAATGCAGACCTTGTAGGTCGGGGTGGGCGGACGGCCGCGCGCGCCCGAGACGCGCACCCGATCCGGGCCGATCTGCTCGAGCTGCACGTGGCTGAAATCACACCGTACGTCCGTCACGATGTAGTCGGCGGGGTCGCTCACCTCGTAGAGCAGCTGCTCGGCGACGGTGCCGATCGAGACTAAGCCGCCGCTGCCGGCGGGCTTGCTGATGACGAGGCTGCCGTCCGCATGGCATTCCCCGATGGGGAAGCCGATGTTTTCCCACGCCGGCACGCTGCGCCAATCGGTGAAGGTGCCTCCGGTGACCTGCGCGCCGCACTCGAGCAGATGTCCGGCGAGCGTGCCGGCGGCGAGGCGCTCGTAGTCGTGCGCCGGCCAGCCGAACTCGTGAATGAGCGGGCCCAGAGCGAGTGCGCTGTCCACCACTCGGCCGGTGATCACGATGTCCGCGCCGCGCGCGAGTGCGGCTGCGATCGGAAACGCGCCCAGGTATGCATTGGCGCTGATGATCTTCTGATCCGCGAGCGCCGCGCCGGTGAACATGTCGCGACAGCCGCCGGCGCGCAGCGCGCCGACCTGCGAACGCACATCATCCCCATCGACGCAGGCAACCTGCAACGAGAGTCCCGCGTCCCGAATCATCGCCTCCGTGGCGGCGGCGAGCCCGCGCGGGTTAAGGCCCCCCGCATTCGCGACGACTTTGATGCCCTGGCGGGCGATCTCTCGCAGGTGCGGGCCGACGTGCACGTTTAGAAAATCCGTCCCGTACCCGCCCTTCGGGTCGGCGGCCTGCATCCGACCCAGGAGCCCCATCGACCCTTCCGCCAGATAGTCGAAGATGAGGTAGTGCAGCTCTCCCGCGCGCAGTAGCTGCGGCACGGCGAGTGCGCTGTCCATCAGGAACGCCGACGCCCCGCCGATCCGGATCACCTTGTCCTGTGCTGCCGCGCTCATGCTGTCGTCCTGGCTGAACTGTCCCCGCCTCGGGCTTTGAAACTCTAGTACGGGGCCTTGCGCCTGATTGTCACTAAAGTTACTTTTGATGCATGACCGCCAGCCGTGAATTGGCGCTGAAGGTTCTGCGCCAGTCCGAATGGCTCCTGGGCGAGCCGCCCGCGCTCATCGAAGCGCTGCTGACTCACGGACGGCTGCTGCAGCTAAACAGTGGCGGCTGGGCGCAGACCGAGGGGGATGAGCATCGCGGACTTGTGGTGGTGATCAGTGGCGTCGTGCACGTCTTCTGTCAGGCGGCGGGCAACCGCAACGTACTGATCGGGCATTGCGAAGCGGGTGCGGTGCTCGGGCACGCCACGCGCTTCAGCGGTGGCCCGCGCCTCGTGACCGCGGTGTGCGCCGAGCCGAGCATTCTGTTGGCGGTCTCCGAGCGCGGGCTTGAGGACGTGGCGGCGCACTGGCCCACGCTGTGGCGCGCGCTCGCGGCATCCGCGTACAGCTACACGCGCCGCACCGTGCGCGCGCTCGCCGAACTGATCGCGCTGCCCCCGCGCCAGCGCCTGGCCTCCCGGTTGCTCATCATGGCGGCCGTACCGGCGGGCGCCGCCCAGCCGCTGGTGCGCCTGAGCCAGCAGGCGATCGGCGAGATGATCGGCGTCACACGCAAGACCGTGAACGCACACCTGGCCGCCTTCGAGCGCGATCAACTCGTCACGGCCCGCTACAACCGCATCATTCTGCGTGATGTCGCAGGGTTACGGCGTGTGGCCCACAGCTAGGCAGCGGCACAGCGAAACGCTGCGCGCGTCATGCGCGCTGGATCTCGATCACATAGCACTGTGCCGCCCCGGCGGCGCCTGACAAGGCGCAGCGCGCCGGCCCGGAAAAACGGGCTGCGTCGGCGCGTGACAGCCTGAACGTGCCGCCGTCTGCGCTGACCGTGACCTCTTGCAGCGCGAAGATCAGTGTGGTGTCAGCCTCCAGGTTGAGGGGCGTGCTCGCGCTCGGGCTCAGGCGCCTGACCGCAGCGACATAGCGTCCGCGACGCGCCATCACGTTCAGATCCACCACGATCCCGCCATGCGGCTCCGCCTGTGCGGGAACGTCGCCGGCAAACGCAAAGGGTGCGCTGCCTTTCGATAACCGCACGGGGGGTCGGCCCTGAACCGAAAGCGTCAGCTCCCCCTCGAGGACGCACAGGATCCGCTCTATGTCCGGAAAAGCGGAGAAAGGGCCGCCGCTGCGCACCTCCGCTGTGCTGATACGCCAATCGAAGTGGCTTAAGTCCGCCCCGCGCGGGAAGGCGGCGATCTCGCGCGTGACGCCCCCGCCGTTTTTCCAGGCAACCGGCGTGCGCAGCGCCGCCGGCAGGATCTCAACCGCACCCGTCACGCGGCCGGCAGCGGTACCGCGAAATTGCCGTCCTGGCTTTGCGGCACTCCGGGCTCGATCTCGTAGTAGGCACCCTTGTCGGCCACGTGGATGTGACAGACGGTCGCAAGTCCGGTGGAATCATCGAGCGTCCCCGCGGCGATGCTGATGTAGTCGCGCCCCGCGCCCTCCCAGAACAAGCTCGAGCCGCACACGGCGCAGAAGCCGCGGCGCGCCTCACGCGATGACTCGTACCACTTGAGGCCTGAGTCGGCCAGGAGCTGGAAGTTTCGATGGCGCGCGGCGGTGGCGGCGAGAAAGTGTCCGGTGGTGCGCCGGCACTGGCTGCAGTGGCAGGCGACCACCGGGCGCAGCGCACCGTGCACCGCATAACGTACCGCCCCGCACAGACAGCCGCCGGTTCGCAGCGCCGCATCAGCCATGGAAGCCTCCCGGGGCGAGCTTCTGCTTCAGATACACAAAGCTCAGCGCCCACATCTCCGCCGCCTGCTTGTGGTCGGCGGCCGCGGCATGCCCGCCGTCAGTGTTCTCATAGAACAACACCTCGTGGCCTTGCGCCTCCATGCGAGCTGCCATCTTGCGCGCGTGCACCGGCGTCACACGGTCATCGCTGGTCGCCGTCACGAAAAGCACGGGCGGATAGTGCTTCTTCTCGCTCACATTCTGGTACGGGGAATACTTCATGATCCACGCGCGGTCGGCCTGCCGGGCCGGGTCGCCGTATTCCGCCTCCCAGGAGGCCCCGGCCCCGATGTGCGTGTAGCGGATCATGTCGATGAGCGGCACCTGGCAGACGACCGCACCAAAGAGTGCCGGCTGCTGCACCATATTTGCGCTCACCAGAAGTCCGCCGTTGGATCCGCCCATGATGCCCAGCTGCGCAGGCGTCGTGATGCCGCGCGTAACGATGTCGCGCGCCACCGCCTGGAAATCGTCGTAGGCCTTCTGCCGGTTGCCAAGCAGTGCCGCCTGGTGCCAGCCGGGTCCGTATTCACCGCCACCGCGAATGTTGGCGACCACGAACACCCCGCCCTTGGCGAGCCAGAGCATGCCAAAGTTGGCCGAATAGCTGGGCGTCATGGAAATCTCGAAGCCACCGTAGCCGTAGAGCACCGTGGGCGCCGGCCCCTGCTGGCCCCTGGCACGCGTGACGAAGTACGGCACCTGCGTGCCATCCGCGGAGGTGGCGAAGAACTGCTCGGTGGCAAGATTCGAAGCATCAAAGCGCGGCGGCAACGACTTGAGCGCCACGGGCTTGCCCTCGCCCGAATACTCATAAAGCGTCGTGGGCGTCGTGTAGCTCTCGTAGCGCAGCAGCGCCTGCGGGCCCCACGCGTTAACCGACACGATACGCGTGGAGCCGCCCGGCGGCAGCGGCAACACGCTGTCGGTCCAACGTCCGTCCGCGCCGGCACGGAAGGCGTGCACGCTGCCCGTGACGTCGTGATAAATCGAGGCGTAGACGGCATCGCGCCCCGTGGCCACTTCATCAATCGAGCTCTTGGCATCGGGCGCGAACAGCACCGTCACGCCCTCCTCGGGCCCGGCCAGATGATAGGCGATGAGCGCACCCTTTCTGATCGGCTTGCCGCCAGCGGGCGTCCAGTCATCACGCAGCGAGAAGATCAGATGTCCGCCCTGCGCACCCTTGAGATCCGCGCCGAGCGGCACGGGCAGGTGCCGCAATGCACCCGAGGGTTGTAGCAGGTGATATTCGGTGGTGAAGAACGTCACGGCGCGCTGAA
>DATHLO010000159.1:0-4234 GCA_035488075.1 Steroidobacteraceae bacterium
ACAGCTGCACGTGCGGGCCGATCATAACGACCTGCAGTACCGGCTCAACGGCATCATCCTGCCCGAGGGCATCAGTGTCTTCAGTCAGACCCTGAGTCCGCGCCTGATCTCGTCGCTGAGCCTGATCACCGGCGCCCTGCCCGCGGAATACGGCCTGCGCACCGCCGGCATCATCGACCTCACCACCAACAGCGGGCTGACGCAGCCGGGCGGGGAGGCCTCGGTCTATGGCGGAACCTACAGCACCTTCCAGCCCTCAGCCGAGTTCGGCGGCCGCTCCGGCAGCTTCAGCTACTACATGGAGGGCGACTATAAACAGAACAACCTCGGTATCGAGTCCCCCGATGGCAGCAACGATCCGCTGCACGACCACACGACGCAGGCGCATGCCTTCGGTTATTTCGAGAACATTCTGGATAGCGAAAATCGCCTCTCCCTGATCGTCGGTCTCTCGGATGACGAGTTCGAGATTCCCAATCAGCGCGGGCTGCAGCCCACGCTGGGCTATGACGTATTGGGACAAACTGAGTTTCTCAGCAACGATCTGAACGAGAACCAGCATGAGCTGGCCGAGTACGCGATTGTCAGCTGGCAGCACTCGCAGGGCGCGCTTAACTGGCAGACCGCCCTTTCCGTGCGCTACACCAGCCTGCATTTTGCGCCCGACCCGGTCGGGGATCTGCTCTACAACGGCATCGCGCAGGATGCGTTCAAAGATGACACCGCCGTGGGGTGGCAGACCGACGGCTCCTATAAGATAAACGCTCAGCACACGCTGCGCGCCGGCCTGTACTTCCAGCACGACAGCGCCGAGAGCCGCACCACCTCGAGTGTCCTGCCGATCAACGCCGCGGGCATGCAGACGAGCAACATCCCGCTCAGTATTCCCGATAACGGCGACCAGTCGCAGGAGATCGAGAGCGCTTATCTGCAGGACGAATGGCAGCCGTGGTCCCCCCTGACGATCAACTACGGGCTGCGCTTTGATCATTTCAACGCCTTTTCCAGCGGTAGTCAGCTCAGCCCGCGTGCGAACTTCGTGTGGAACGTCGGCTCCGGCACCACGGTGCACGGCGGCTACTCGCGCTACTACACCCCACCGCCGTTCGAGCTGGTCGGCAGCGAGACGTTCACGAAATTCAGCGGCACCTCGGCGGTGCCGCCCGGCACGGTCACCCAGGACACGCCTCCGATTGCCGAACGCGCGAATTACTACGATCTTGGCGTGCAGCAGAAACTTCTGCAGAACACGCTCACCCTCGGCGTCGATACCTTCTACGAGCAGGCGCAGCACCTGATCGACGAAGGCCAGTTCGGCGCGCCCATCATTCTCACCCCGTTCAACTATCGTTACGGTCTCATCGGCGGGGTGGAATTCACCGCGAACTACTCGGTGCACAACTTTTCCACTTACGCGAATCTGTCGTTTCAGGCGGCGCACGGCAAGGACGTGGAATCGTCGCAGTTCAACTTTTCAGCAGAGAATCTCGCCTACATTGCCGATAACTACATCCACCTGGATCACGAGGGCCGGGTGGCCGCCTCGGGCGGGGTCTCCTACCTGTGGTTGGGAACGCGCTTCAGTGCCGACATGATCTTTGGTACCGGACTGCGTGACGATCTGACTCTGCCGGACGGATCGGTCGTCCCCAACGGGGATCACACACCGAGCTATACGACGATCAATCTGGGCGCGAGTCACGCGTTCCAACTCGCAGGTTCCGGCCCGCTCACCGTGCGGTTCGATGTCATCAACCTGACCGACAAGGTCTACGAGATCCGCAGTGGTTCGGGCATCGGCGTCTTTGCACCCCAGTTCGGTCAGCGGCGCGGGTTTTACGGCGGACTCGCCTGGCAGTTCTGAAGTCGCAGGCTCTGGGTTCCGCGGCACGCCACCGGCCACCCGCGCCGGTGCCGTGCCGAGGTGCTTCACCGCTGGGACCGAATCCGAAGGCTGACCTGCCTCTCCCGGGCGAGGCAGCAACTTCGGCGCGGATATGGTTAATAATGAGACGCCGGTGGCTGGGAGCCTTACGGGTCAGGACATCTTGAAGCTCACCTCCGATTCCCTCGCGAGTCAGCTCGCGCAACGACTGCTGCCGGCGTACCTCATTTCCGGGGACGAACCGCTGCTGGCCGGGGAGGCGGCGGATGCCGTGCGCGCGCGCGCCCGCGCCGCCGGGTTCAGCGAGCGCGAGGTGCATTTCATCGAGCGCGCGGGCGACTGGGATGAGGTGCGCGGCGCGGCCGCGAGCCTGTCGCTGTTTGGCACGCGGCGCGTGCTGGAGATCCGCCTGGCGAGCGGCAAGCCGGGCGTGAGCGGCAACAACACGCTCGTGGCGCTGCTCGAGGCGCGTGATCCGGACACACTCTTCCTCATCCTGACGCCACGCCTGGAACGCGACGCGCAGGGCGCCGACTGGGTGCGAGCGCTCGAGGCGCACGGCGGCTGGGTACAGATCTGGCCGGTGGACGGCGCGCGGCTCATCCCCTGGCTGCGCACGCGCGCGAAGAAACTTAACCTCGAGCTCAATGACGAGGCGCTCGAGCTTCTGGCACTGCGCACGGAGGGGAATCTGCTCGCCGCGCACCAGGAGCTCGGCAAGCTCACTCTCCTCGGCGGCGACGCCGGCGTGAACGCCGCCGCGCTCGCCGCGAGCGTGGCCGACAGCGCGCGCTTTGATGTCTTTCAGCTCGGCGAGGCGGCGCTGGCGGGGGAGAGCACGCGCGCCCTGCGCATGCTCGCGGGCCTGCGTGCCGAGGGCACGGAGCCGACGCTGGCGCTGTGGGCGCTCACCAAGGCGGTGCGCGATCTCTGGAGTGCGCAGGCAGGCGCGGCTGCCAGGCCACCGGCCTGGCAGCGTCAGGCGGCGGCGCTCGCGCTCGCGCAGCGCCGCGCGCCGCGCCTGTCCTTCAAGCGGCTCCTGCAGCGCGCGGCCCGCGCCGACCGCATGATCAAGGGACGATCAAGCGGGGATGCCTGGGACGAGATGGCACTCCTGGCGCTGGAACTGTGCGGTGAGCCCGCGCTGCCGCTGGCCGGCTGAAGCCTTATGCAACCCATCGGTATCTTCGGCGGCACCTTCGATCCGATCCACTGCGGGCATCTGCGCACGGCGTTCGAGCTGTGGCAGGAGCTGCACCTTGCCGAAGTGCGCCTGCTGCCGGCGGGCACCCCGCCGCACCGCGACCAGCTGTACGCGAGCGCCGAGATGCGCCTGAAGATGGTGCGCGCGGCGGTCGCCGACCAGCCGCGCTTCATCGTCGATGACCGCGAGGTGCGGCGCACCGGGCCGTCCTACTCGGTCGATACGCTCACCGAGCTGCGCGGGGAGTATCCGCAGCGCTCGCTGTGTCTGCTGCTCGGCATGGACGCTTTTCTCGGGCTGCCCCAATGGCACCGCTGGCGCGATCTGCTGACGCTTGCGCACATCGTCGTCGCGCACCGGCCGGGCTGGCTCGCACCCACCAGCGGACCACTCGGCGAGGTGATGGTGGACCACGGCACCGGCAGCATCCGCGAGCTGCACCACAGGCTTGCCGGTTGCATCTACGTGCACGCCGGAACGCAGCTGGAGATCTCCTCGACCGAGCTGCGCGCGCTGCTCATCGCGGGCCGCGATCCGCGCTACCTCGTGACCGAGGAGGTGAGGCAGATCATTTTCGAGACGAGGTGCTATGCTCTTCCACACCAGCCCGACGCCCGCTGATGAGGCTCCCCAGGAGAACCCGCTTAAACACATGACCACCCGCAAACGCCTGCGCCCCCCTGAGGAGCGCGCCTCGCCGCTGCAAGCAGCCGTCACGAGTGCGCTCGAGGATATGAAAGCCGTGAATGTCAGGGTGCTGGATGTGCGGGGCCTCACCGACATCGCCGACACGATGATCATCGCGTGCGGCAACTCCGACCGTCACGTGCGCTCGATTGCCGAGCGCGTCGCGCAGAAAGCCAAATCCGCCGGCTACCGGGCGCTCGGCACCGAGGGCGAGCGCGACGGCGAGTGGGTGCTGGTCGACCTGCAGGACATTCTCGTGCACGTGATGCTGCCGCGGGTGCGCGAGTTCTACGGGCTCGAGCGGCTGTGGGAAGGCGGCCCTGACCTTATCGCCGCGGCGGCCCCCGCGGTGGCGCGCGCGCCCGTGCGCCGGCGACGTATTTCGCGGTAGTTCCGCGTGCGCGTGCGCGTGATCGCCGTGGGCACGCGCATGCCCGAGTGGGTCCGCAGCGCCTGCG
>DATHLO010000160.1:0-3528 GCA_035488075.1 Steroidobacteraceae bacterium
AACTCCGATGAGAGCGAGCCGGGCACCTGCCACGATCGCGACATCCTGCGCTACAACCCGCACGCCGTCATCGAGGGGCTGGCGATCGGTGGCTACGCCACTAACACCACCGTGGCCTACAACTACATCCGCGGCGAATTCCTGGGCGAGCCGGTGCCGCGCTTCGAGGCGGCGCTCAAGGAAGCGTACGATGCGGGCCTCCTCGGTAAGAACATCCGCGGCAGCGGCGTCGACTTTGATCTGCACACCTTCATCGGCGCCGGGGCGTACATCTGCGGCGAGGAGACCGGCCTGCTCGAATCCCTCGAAGGCAAGCCGGGCAAGCCGCGCTTCAAGCCACCGTTCCCCGCGAACTTTGGCGTGTACGGAGCCCCGACCACGGTCAACAACACGCTCAGTTTCGCCTCCGTGCCGACCATCCTGCGCAAGGGTCCGGCATGGTTCGCGGGCCTGGGACCTGCGAACTCCGGTGGCACGATGATTTACTCGGTCTCCGGGCACGTGGAGAAGCCGCAGAATCTTGAGCTGCCGCTCGGCATCCCGTTCGCGGACCTGCTCGCCCTGTGCGGCGGTGTGCGCGGCGGGCGCAAGCTGAAGGCCGTGATCCCCGGCGGGGTCTCCGTGCCGGTGGTGCCGGGGGAGATCATGTTGAAAACCAACATGGACTACGATTCGGTGAAGGCGGCCGGCTCCGCGCTCGGCACCGGCGCTGCCATCGTCATGGACGAGACCACCTGCATGGTGCGGATGCTCGAGCGCATCTCGCGCTTCTACATGTCCGAGTCGTGCGGGCAGTGCACGCCGTGCCGCGAGGGCACCGGCTGGATGAACCGCTTGCTCAAGCGCGTGCTCGCCGGGCAGTCGCGGCGCGAAGAGCTCGGGCTGCTGCTGGATGTGGCCAACCGCATCGAGGGGCACACGATCTGCGCCTTCGGGGATGCCTCGGCGTGGCCGGTGCAAAGCTTCCTCAAGCACTACCGGCACGAGTTCGAATACATGATCGATCACGGGGGCCGCAGCCTCGTGCACGACACGCGCGGAGCGCAGGCGGCCTAAAGCGCCTCTCAAGCGAACGGATACCTTCCATGGCGGATGAACTGGTCAACATCGAGATCGACGGCGTCGCGGTCAAGGCGAAGAAGGGCGAGATGCTCATTCGTGCCACCGATGCCAGTGGCGCCTACGTGCCGCGCTTCTGCTATCACGAGAAGCTTGCGATCGCGGCCAACTGTCGCATGTGCCTGGTCGAGATCGAGAAGGCCCCTAAGCCCATGCCCGCCTGCGCCACGCCGGTGGCGGAGGGCATGAAGGTCTTCACCAAGTCCCCGAAGGCGATCGGTGCGCAGCGCGCCACCATGGAATTTCTGCTCATCAATCACCCCCTCGACTGCCCGATCTGCGACCAGGGCGGGGAGTGCGAGCTGCAGGATCTGGCGGTCGGCTTCGGGCGCGATGCCTCCCGCTACCACGAAGGCAAGCGGGCCGTGCTGGACGAGAACCTGGGTCCCTTGATCGCGACCGACATGACGCGTTGCATCCAGTGCACGCGCTGCATCCGCTTCACGGAAGAAATTGCCGGCATCCAGGAACTGGGCATGATCGGCCGCGGCGAGCACATGGCGGTGCGCACTTATATCGAGAGCACGGTAAATCACGAGCTCTCCGGCAACGTGATTGATCTGTGCCCGGTGGGCGCGCTGGTTTCCAAGCCATATCGCTTCAGCGCCCGCGCGTGGGAGATGACCTCGGTCCCGCTCATCTCCCCGCACGATGCGCTCGGCACGAACCTCTTCGGCCACGTGCTGCGCGGGCAGCTCAAGCGCGTAGTGCCGCGCGAGAACGAGGCGATCAACGAGATCTGGATCGCCGACCGCGAGCGCTTCAGCTACGAGGGCGTCTACAGCGAGGACCGCCTGCTACGCCCCATGGTACGTCGCGGCAGCGAATGGCTTGCCACCGACTGGGAGAGCGCGCTCGCGCAGGTGGCGCAAGGGCTGCGTGCGCGCGCGCCGCAGCTGGGCGTGCTCACGAACAGCACCGGCACCCTGGAGGAGCTGTATCTTGCGGCGCGCCTGGCGCGCGGCCTCAACACCCACAACGTCGATCATCGGCTGCGCCAGCGCGACTTCCGCGATCAGGACGCGGATCCGCTGTTTCCCGGGCTGGGCATGGCGCTCGCGGAGGTGGATGCGCTGCAGGGACTGCTGATCGTCGGCTCCAACCTGCGTCGCGAGGTGCCGCTGCTTGCGCACCGGGTGCGCAAGGCGGCGATCCGCGGTGCGCAGGTCGCGTTCCTCAATCCGGCGCGCTTCCCCTACCTCTTCCCGGTAAAGGCCTACCTCACCTCCGCACCGCAGGACCTGGTCGCCGATCTTGCCGCCGTGCTCGGCGCTGCCGCTGCGGCGACCGGCAAGAAGGTGCCCGCGCACCTTGAGGCGGTGGTCAGCGCGGCGCGGGTCACTGACCAGCATCGCGCCCAGGCGGCGGCGCTGCTCACGGGCGAGCGCCGCGCCGTGTGGCTCGGGACGCTCGCGGCGCGCCATGCGCGCTTTGCGGACCTGCGCGCACTGGCCGCAGCGCTCGCCGGACTCGCCGGTGCCACCTTCGGCCGCCTCACCGAGGGCGGCAACGCGGCCGGGGCGTATCTTGCCGGCGCCGTCCCGCATCGCGAGGCGGGCGGCAAGAGCGTCGCGCAGCCCGGACTGAGCGCGGCCGCGATGCTCAAGCAGCCCCTGCGCGCGTATCTGCTCGTGGGCGGCATCGAGCCGACCATCGATGCCCTGGATCCGGAGGCGCTGCGCACCCTCGCCAGGGCCGAGCTGCTGGTGGCGATCACCCCCTTTGCGAGCGAGGAGATGAAGGCGGTCGCGCACATCATGCTGCCGATGGGCACCTTCGCGGAGACCTCCGGCACCTACGTGAACTGTGAAGGGCGCTGGCAGAGCCAAAGCGGCGCGGCCGCTGCGCTCGGGGAGTCGCGGCCCGGGTGGAAGGTGCTGCGCGTGCTCGGCAACCTCTTGGATATCGGGGGTTTCGAGTATCAGTCCTCCGAAGAGGTACTCAACGAGGTGCGCGCGCTGTGCGCGCAAGCCAAGGCCGAAGGCTACCAGGGCGCGCATGCGGTCAGCGCAGCCGCCGCTGGCACGCAGGATGGCGGACTCATCGACGTGCCGATGTATCAGACCGACGCCCTGGTGCGCCGCGCGCCCTCGCTGCAGCGCACGCGCGAAGGGCGCATGCCGGTCGTGACGTACTAGCAGGGCCGGAACGAACGTGCTTGAGAGACTGCATACCCTGTGGGCCTCGCTGCCGAGCCTGTGGGCAGCGCTGCCGGATTACGTGCGCACCACGGTGTGGATCCTCATCGTCACTGTGGCATTGATCCTCAGTGTCGCCTTTCTCACGCTGTGGGAGCGCAAGGTCATCGGCTGGATGCAGCTGCGTCGCGGCCCGAACCGGGTGCGCGTCTTTGGCCTGCTGCCGGGCATCGGTCAGCCGTTTGCGGACGTCCTCAAGCTTCTGATCAAG
>DATHLO010000161.1:0-17231 GCA_035488075.1 Steroidobacteraceae bacterium
CGCCGCGACGGGCGGCCCGATGAATCCGCGCCGCCGGTTAATCTTGCGGGCATTCGCGAGGCGGGTCCGTACGCGTTCCGCGCGCCGCTGCTGATCGACGGGGAGCCAGCGGGTTTTCGCGCCACGCTGTGCCGCTGCGGCGCTTCCAAGCGCAAGCCCTTCTGCGACGGCTCACATCATGAGATCGGCTTCAGCGCCACCGGGGAGCCCCCGAGCCAGCAGACGGACATGTTGCCGCAGCGCGACGGCGCACTCGCGATCGATCCGCAGCTGAACGGACCGCTCAAGGTCAGCGGCAACCTCGAGATCATGAGCGGCACGGGCCGCGTCGTGGCGCGCGTGACCTCGGCCGTGCTGTGCCGCTGCGGCGCCAGCGCCAACAAGCCCTTCTGCGACGGCACGCACGCGAAGATCGGCTTCAAGTCCCTTTAGGTTACGCTCGCTGCCGCGTGCGGCAGCTTCACGCGTGCGACCGCGCGCGCGAACGCGGCGATCTCCTGCGCGTCGCGCCCGGTGCCGGGCGGTCCGTAGCGCAGGCGCGCATAGCACTCGATGAGTGTCTCAACGCGCGCCGCGAGCTCGGGCCGTTGCGCGCTGATCGCGGCCAGGTACGCCAGCGGTCCCTGGTGCGACGCACGCGGCTCCCCGACCCGCGCAAGTTTTCGGCACAGACGCAGATACGCCCGTGCCAGTGCATCCGGCGGACGAGCGCGCTCGGCGCGCCCGAGGTACCAGGCCACCACCGTGAGCCACAGCAGCAGCGCCGCCGTGAACCCCCAGCCCAGATCAGCGGCGTCCGGGGAGCGGATTCCCAGGCGGGCCAGCACATCGAGCTGACTCGCGTAGTCGAATTTCACCACGTGATCGCCCCACCAGGCGTTCGCGGCGCCCCAGCGCTGCAGCAGTCCGCGAAGCCAGGCCGAACGGTACAGCAGCCGTTCGGAGGCGGAGAAAGCGTTGGGCATCAGATCCAGTACTCCGCGGCGCAGCCGTTCCGGCGCCACCACCGCGGTCGGATCGACCCGGGTCCAGCCGCGCCCCTCGAGCCACACTTCCGCCCAGGCGTGCGCGTCGGCCTGGCGCACTTCGAGGAACTCACCGACCGGGTTCCACTCCCCGCCGAGGTAACCGGTGACCACGCGCGCGGGCACGTGCGCGGCGCGCATCAGCGTGACGAACGCCGAGGCGTAGTGCCCGCAGAAGCCCTCGCGCGTGCGAAACAGCAGCTCATCCACCGCGTCGCGCCCGAGCGGCTGCGGTTCCAGGGAGTAGACGAAACCCCCGCGGCGCAGGTAATCCAGCGCCGCGGCCACGAACGCCCCATCCGTGCCGGCGCGCTGGTAGAGCGTCTGCGCCAGCTCCTGCGTGCGCGGGTTGGCGTACGGGGGTAGCGCGGTGTCCTCGCGGCGCGCGGCCGCGCCCAGGGGGTCGATGGCCCGTGCGCGCAGGTACGACACCGCCTCGTAGCTCACCGGCTCGTTGATCGGATCCGGCCCGAGCAGGAGGTAGTCGTAGGTGAGCAGCACGCGCGGCGCCGCCGCGTGCGCCGGCAGGTCGAGCGCAAACCAGTAGCGCCGCCGTGTCGGCGCGAGCGACACGCGATAGCGCACGGCGGCGCCCATGTACTCAAGGCCCTGGCGCACATGGACCGCCTCCTCGGCACGCCGCCACGTCTGCCCATCGAACTCGTGCAGCACTGGCCCGCGCCAGTAGAGCGCCTCACTGCCGGGACGGGCGCCCGCGAACTTGACCCGGAAGGCGGTGCTGTAATCGGCGACCAGCTGCGCGATGCCCCCCGGGGTCATCGAATCAGAGAGCCCGGTGAGCGCCGTATTGCCGCGCGGTATGGCCCAGAAGGACCCGGGCAGGCGCGGAAAGAAGACAAACAGCAACACCGCGAGGGGCAGGGCAAAAAGCAGCGCGCGCGCGGCGAGCATCCAGGCTGCGCGCGCGGGCAGCGTCGGCGTCGCGAGCGCGGCCAGCGCCGCACAACACAGCCACGCCTGCAGCGCATAGAGCGGGGTGCGGGCGAGGTCCTGGCGATCCAGGCAGGCAGCGAGCAGCAGGAACAGGCCCGCGCCGATCAGCACCAGTTGATCGCGCGTGCCGCGTGTTTCCAGCAGCTTCAGTGCCGCCATCAGCAGCAGCAGCGTGGTGCCCGCGGCGAGCCCGTTGAGGGTGTGAAAGCGCGCCAGTACGACCGCGGCCATGCCGAGGGCGAGCAGCGCACGGGTGACCGCTCCGGGCAGCCACAGCCCGCGGCGCGTCGCGGCCAGACGCCAGAGGATGAGTCCCGCGCAGGCCACGCTCGCCCACACCGGCACGCGATCCAGCTGCAACAGTATGCCGCCGGCGAGGGCCGCGCACGCCCAGGCGAGGGGCCGCAGCGGCGCGGACGCCGCCGGATGGGCTGCCGCGCTCACGCGCCACTCCGCGCCGCATCGCTACCGAAGCGGGCGAGCAGAGACAGACAGCGGTGCCGGTGCGCGGGTCCCCGCTCGGCCGCTACGCGCACGCCCGGAAGCGTGAGTCCGTAGCGCTCACCCTGCGCTTCGGCATCGACCACCCAGCGGGCGAGCTGCGACAGCCGCCCCTCGGTATCCGCCAGCGGCACGGCGGCGAAATCAAACAGCCGCAGCTCGGCGCCGGGGGGCTGGTACTCCTTCACCAAGAGCGGCGCCTCGCGTGCATAGGCCTTCCAGTCGACCTGGCGCGGCGAGTCGCCGTCGCGAAACGGCCGCAGTCCGAGCCACTCGTCCACCCCCGAGCCGCCGCGCGCGCGCGTGCCCGCGCGCTGGGCGCTGTACGTGGGCATGGGCAGCGCTCCGAGCGGGGCCGGATACACCACGAGCTCGAGCGGCGTGTGCACCCAGGTCCACGCGCGAAAGAGGCCGAACGGGTGCGCGCTGGCGATGCGTACACGCCCGAGTGGGTGCACGCCGCGCGTGTAGGGCCCGAGCGGCACCTGCAACTCTTCGCGGGCGCCCGCGGCGAGGTCGGCACAAGCGCTGGCGGACTCCTCGAGTGCCGCCTCCAGGCGTGGCCGCGGCGCCGCGGCCGCGTTGCCGAGCGTCACGTGCAGCGTCGCCGCACGCCGTGCGAACACGGCCGGGGCGTCGACGGCGATGACGCTCAGACCGAGCAGATTGCGATGACACTGCTGCATGCCCACGAGCGCAAAGGCGCTGAGGAGGAAGGTGAGAAAGAGCGCAAGACTGTTGGCGTAGTTAAGACCTGCGAGCAGCATCACGAAGAGCAGCGCCGCGAAGGCCACGCCGCCGCGGGTCGGCAGGATGTAGAGCCGCCGCCGCGCAAGGCTCACCGGCAGCTCATCGAGCCCCTGGCGCCGGCGCACCCAGGCGGCCAGGCGCGCGCGCAGGGCGCCTGCGAGGGGCGTGAAGGGGTTCCAACGCCGGGACTGCCCGGCTGCGGCGCGCGCGGACACCGCTAGGGCGGCACAGGCACTGCCCGCAGCATGTCGCGCGCGAGATCCTCGCCCGCGCCGGCTTCGGCGGCGTCGCGGCGTTCGAGCCGGTGCGCGACCACCGCGGGCAGCACGGCCTGTACGTCCTCGGGCAGCACGGCGTTGCGCGCGTTGAGGTACGCCCACGCCTGCGCGGCGCGAATCAGGCCCTGCCCGGCGCGCGGGGAGAGTCCGAGCTTCAGCTCCGGCCGTGCGCGCGTGCGTGCGATGAGGCTCTGGGTGTAGTCGAGGAGCGCATCGGCGATGTGCACGGCGCGCACCGCGCGCTGCAGGCGCAGCACCGCCGCCGGCGAGAGCGCCGGCGCGATCCCTGGCAGCAGCTCGCGCCGCTCGCCCCCGCGCAGCAGCGCCCGCTCGTGCGGCGCGTCCGGGTAGCCGAGCGTGACGCGCATGAGAAAGCGGTCGAGCTGCGACTCGGGCAGCGCGAAGGTGCCCAGCTGCTCGTGCGGATTCTGCGTGGCGACCACGAAAAACGGCTCCGGCAGCGGATAGGTGGTGCCGTCGGCGCTGACCTGGCGCTCCTCCATCGCCTCCAGCAGCGCGCTCTGGGTGCGGGGGCTGGCGCGGTTGACCTCATCGGCGAGCAGCAGCTGGGTGAAGATCGGACCCTGGCGAAAGTGGAAGCGCTGACTCGCGCGATCGAAGATCGAGACGCCGATGATGTCGGCGGGCAGCAGGTCGCTCGTAAACTGCACGCGCTGCCAGGCAAGACCGAGCACGTGCGCGAGCGCGTGCGCGAGGGTGGTCTTGCCGACGCCCGGCACGTCCTCGATCAACAGGTGCCCGCGCGCCAGGAGACACGCAAAGCACAGGCGGATCTGTTCCGGCTTGCCGAGGATGACGGTTTCCAGGGACTCGAGGGCACGTCCGAGGGTGGCGGCATCCGCGTCGCTCTCGGCCGGCGGCTTCATGGCGTGAGCATCCCGCGCACGCGCTCGAGCTGCTCGCTCAGGCCCGCCGCGGCGCGTTCCAGGTCCGCGGTACGCTCGCGTTCGCTCGCCACCACCTGCGGCGGTGCGTTGCGCACGAAATTCTCGTTGCCGAGCTTGGCGCGCGTCTTGGCCAGGTCTGCCTGGTTCTTGCTGAGGAGCTTCGTGAGTCGCTCCACTTCCGTCGCCGCATCAATGAGGCCCGCCATCGGCACGAGCAGTGCGAGCGTGCCCACGAGGGCGACCGCGGCCTGCGGTGCCGGGGCACCGGCGGCCAGGAGGGTCACGCTCGCGAGGCCCGCAAGGCGCTCGAGCAGCGCGCGGTGACGGGCGAGGAACTCCTCATCCTGCGCGCTGGCATCGCGCAGCAGCAGCGGAATACGCCGCCCGGGGCTGATGTTCATCTCGCCGCGGATCTGGCGCACGCCGAGGATGACGGCCTGGATCCAGGCCGCTTCGCGCTCGGCGAGCGCGTCGGCCGGAAAGTCACTGGCGCGCGGATAGGGCGCGAGCATCACGGTGGCGCCGGCGACGCCGGTGAGCGGTGTGATGCGCTGCCAGATCTCCTCGGTGATGAAGGGCATGAACGGATGCAGCGCGCGCTGTAGCGCCTCGAGCACCTGGATGAGCGTGCGCTGTGCACCGCGCTGCGCGGCGGCATCGGCGCCCTGCAGCACGGGCTTCGTGAGCTCCAGGTACCAGTCGCAGAAGTCATACCAGGCGAACTCGTACAGCGCGCTGGCGGCAAAGTCGAAGCGGTAGTCGCGCAGGGCGCCCTCGACGCTTGCGAGCATGCGGCCGAAGCGCGAGCGGATCCAGCGGTCGGCGACCGACAGCTGCACGGGCGCGTCGCTCGCGGCGGCTGCCGCGCCGGCGACCATGGTCACGAAGCGCGCCGCGTTCCACAGCTTGTTGCAGAAGTTGCGGTAGCCGGCGACGCGCGCCAGATCGAAGCGAATGTCGCGGCTCGGGGAGGCAAGCGCGGCGAAGGTGAAGCGCAGCGCAT
This sequence comes from Steroidobacteraceae bacterium, assembly GCA_035488075.1. Classification (GTDB taxonomy): domain Bacteria; phylum Pseudomonadota; class Gammaproteobacteria; order Steroidobacterales; family Steroidobacteraceae; genus 13-2-20CM-66-19. The sequence continues at coordinate 5,420 of DATHLO010000161.1, forward strand.
CCGTGCCGTGCGCGGCGATCCCGTGCGGGTACTGCTGGCGCGTCGCCTTCTCGATCTGCGGCGCAAGCTGCGGCTGCATGAGCCCGCTTGCGCGCTTGGCGATCAGAGCCTCCAGCTCGATGCCGTCGACGATGTCGAGCGGGTCGATCACGTTGCCCTTGGACTTGGACATCTTGTCGCCGTGTTCATCGCGGATGAGCCCGGTGATGTAGACGTCGCGAAACGGCACGTCGCCCATGAACTTCAGCCCGAGCATCAGCATGCGCGCCACCCAGAAGAAGATGATGTCGAAGCCGGTCACGAGGACGCTGCTCGGGTAGAAGCGCTCCAGCGCGCTGTTGCGCTCGGGCCAGCCGAGGGTGGAGAACGGCCACAGCGCCGAGGAGAACCAGGTGTCGAGCACGTCCTCGTCCTGGCGCAGCTCGAGGCTTGCGGGCAGCTGCAGCCGCGCGCGTACCTCGCTTTCGCTTCTGCCGACGTAGATGTGGCCGGCGGCGTCGTACCAGGCCGGGATGCGATGTCCCCACCACAGCTGGCGGCTGACGCACCAGTCCTTGATGTTGCGCATCCACTCAAAATAGGTGCGCGACCAGTTTTCCGGCACGAAGCGCGTGCGGCCGGCTTCCACGGCCGCGATCGCCGGCGCTGCGAGCGGTGCGATCTTCACGTACCACTGGTCGGTGAGGTAGGGCTCGAGCACCGCGCCGCTGCGATCGCCGCGCGGCACCACGAGCCGATGCTTCTCGATCTTCTCGACGAGCCCGGCGGCCTGAAGTTCCGCCACCACGCGGCGGCGGGCCTCGAAGCGATCGAGCGCGCGAAAGCGCTCCGGCACCGTGTCGGCGAGCGTGGCACGCGGCGTGAGGATGTTGATCAAGGGCAGATGGTGACGCTCGCCGATCTCGTAGTCGTTGAAATCGTGTGCCGGGGTGATTTTGACGCAGCCGGAGCCGAAGGCCGGATCGACGTAGGCATCGCCGATGACGGGGATGTCACGCTCGGCGAGCGGCAGCCGTACCCGGCGCCCGATGAGTGCGCGGTAGCGCTCATCCTGCGGATGCACGGCGACCGCGGCGTCTCCCAAGAGGGTCTCCGGGCGCGTGGTGGCGACCACCAGGTACCCGCCGCCATCGGCGAGCGGGTAACGCAGGTGCCATAGCTGTCCTTCTTCCTCCTGCGACTGCACCTCGAGGTCGGAGAGCGCGGTGAGCAACACCGGGTCCCAGTTCACGAGCCGCTTGCCGCGGTAGATGAGCCCCTCCTCGTGCAGCCGTACGAACACTTCGGTGACGGCGCGCGAGAGCTCCGGATCGAGGGTGAAGCGATCGCGCGACCAGTCGACCGAGTCCCCGAGCCGGCGCATCTGCTGGCTGATGGTGCCGCCGGATTGCCCCTTCCACTGCCAGACGCGCTCGAGAAACGCCTCGCGCGACAGATCCGTGCGCTTGATCCCTTCGGCATTGAGCTGCCGCTCCACCACCATCTGCGTGGCGATGCCGGCATGATCGGTGCCCGGCTGCCACAGCACCTCCTCGCCGAGCATGCGGTGATAGCGGCTGAGGACGTCCATGAGCGTGTGTTGGAACGCGTGCCCCATGTGCAGCGTGCCGGTCACGTTCGGCGGCGGGATCATGATGCAGTAGGGCGCGCCGTGGCCGCTCGGCGCGAACCAGCCGTGCGACTCCCAACGCTCGTAGATGCGCCGCTCGATCTCAGCGGGCGCGTACACCTTATCCATTAGACAAACCGAGGCTGCCGCAGGGGGGCGGGGGATTATAGCGGCATGCGTACGCCCGGGCCGTTGCGCGCAGCCGCACGCGAGCGGCGGGCCTTTTCGGGTGCTCAGCGCACCCGCAGCAGCCGCCCGCTCAGGCGCACGGGACGCCGCGGACGGCAGAAACGCACGTGGCGCAAGGTGCGTGCGTGACTTGCGCCGCGGCGGCTCAGTGAGCCGCGCGCTGGATGAGGAAATCCGCGAGCAGGGGCGTCGGTCGCCCGGTGCTGCCCTTCTGCGCCCCGCTCTGGTAAGCAACGCCCGCAACGTCGAGGTGCGCCCATTTGAGCCCCTGGGTGAATTTTGCGAGGAAGGCCGCTGCGGTGATCGCGCCGCCGTCGCGGCCGCCGACGTTGGCGAAGTCGGCGAAGTTGCTCTTGAGCGACTCGCCGTACTCCTCCGTCAGCGGCAACTGCCAGCAGCGATCGTCGGCGCGCACGCCGGCAGCCAGCAGTTCCTGGATGAGTTTCTCATCGTTGCCCATGACGCCGGCATGGTAATGGCCGAGCGCGACCACGCAGGCGCCGGTGAGCGTGGCGACGTCAACCACCACCGCCGGGCGAAAGCGGCGCGCGTAATGCAGCGCGTCGCACAGGATCAGCCGTCCCTCGGCGTCCGTGTTGAGAATCTCCACCGTCTGACCGGAGGCACTGGTGGCGATGTCGCCGGGCTTGACGGCCTTGCCGCCCGGCATGTTCTCGACCGCGGCCACCAGGCCCACGAGGTTGATCTGAAGTCGCAGCTGCGCGGCGAGCGTGAGAGCGGCGATCACGGCGGCGGCGCCGCTCATGTCGAACTTCATCTCGTCCATGCCCGGGGGGTCCTTGAGCGAGATGCCGCCGCTGTCAAAGGTCACACCCTTCCCCACGAGCACCACCGGTGCCTGCTCCTTCTTCGCGCCCTGGTACTCGAGCACGATGAAGCGCGGGCTCTGGTGGCTGCCCTGAGCCACGGCCAGCAGGCAGCCCATCTTCTCGCGCCGGATCGCCGCCTGCTCGAGCACCTTCACGCGCAGGCCCGCGTGGCGCTTGCCGAGCGCGCGCGCCTGCTCGGCGAGGAACAGCGGCGTACACACATTGGCGGGCAGGTTCGCCAGATCGCGCTGCAGGTTTGCGGCCGCGGCCACCGCGGCGCCTTCCTTGAGCCCGCGCTGCGCGGCGCTCACCTTGCGCACCGGTCCCGCGAGCACCTTCTTCAGTGCCGCCGCGGCGGGCTTCTTGGCGGTCTTCAGGTCATTGATGCGGTAGAGCGCTGCCCCGGTGAGCTCGGCGACCTGGCGCCCGAAGTAATAGTCATCCAGCTGTTTGCTCTCGGGGCGATCGAGCGCCACGGCGCAGCTGCCGATGCGCGTGCGTGCGATCACCGCGAGCGCGTTCTGGCACGCGCGCCGCCAGGCCTTGCGCTGAAAGAGTTTTTTCGTGCCAAGGCCGGTGAGCAGCACGCGCGAGGCGGCGATTCCCGGCAGGTCGCCGACGAGCAGCGTGTCGCCCGCGCGGCCGGCGAAATCGCCGCGCGCGAGCAGCTTCTTCAGGCGCCCGCCGCAGGCGCCGTCGACGATGCGCGCCTCACCGCTGAGCTCACCCTCTTCAAACACGCCAAGCACCAGGCAGTCCACCGCAAGTGTTGCCAGGCCCTTGGTCCAGACGCCAAATTCCATTACGTATCCCCTTCCCGTAGAGGCGCGCTAGACTGTCATTTACCTTATTGAGCGCCTCGCTGCGCCGCGTGCTGCTGCAGCACCCCCCGCGCGCGCAGGCGATGGCGAGTGTAACTCAAGAGCCCGCCGGGTTTCCGGCGGACGAACGGACGGTGGCACGTTGAGGAATATCCTCGGCCGTTACATCCTGCGCGAGGTCGTGCTGGCCTGGCTGCTGGTCACGAGTGTACTGCTGGTGATCCTGCTGGCCTACCAGTTGGTAGGCGTGCTCGAGCGCGCCGCCGTCAACCAGTTTCCCCCCGACGTCGTGCTGCAGCTGATCTGGCTCGGGGCGCTGCAGTACCTTTCCATCCTGCTGCCGGTCGGACTGCTGCTCGGGGTGGTGCTCGCGTTCGGCCGTCTGTACGCCGACAGCGAGATGGCCGCCGCGCTCGCCTGCGGCGCGGGCCCGGCGAACGTGTATCTGCCGGTGGTGCTGCTCGCGCTTGCGGTGGCCGCCGGCCTCGCCTGGCTCACCCTGGTGCTCGCGCCGCAGGCGACCGAGCAGGCCCTCAGCCTGCGCCTGGCGGCCACGCGCGCCGGCCAGTTTGCGCCGATTGCCGCCGGCAAGTTCCGCAGCTTCGGCGGCGGCGCTGCGGTGGTGTATGCCCAGGATGTCAACCGCGACGGCACGCTGCATAACGTATTCGTGGAGCGCAACCGCGGCGCGCTGGTGCAGGTGGCGCTCGCCGAGCGCGCGCGCCACAGCGTGACCGCCGATGGCATGACCCACATCCTGACGCTCTACGACGGCGAGCGCTTCGAGGGTGTCCCCGGGAGCGATGAGTTTCGCATCGTGCGCTTTGCCGAGCACGTGATTCCGGTGCAGGTGCCGGGCATTACCGACGTGGTGCGTGATCTTGAGGCGCGCTCGAGTGCGCGGCTGGCGCGCGCCTCCGACCCCGCGCAGCGCGCCGAGCTGCAGTGGCGCATCGCGATGCCCCTCATGTGCCTGGTGCTCGCGCTGATCGCGGTGCCGCTCGCGCGCCTGCGGCCCCGTCAGGGTCGCTATGCGCGCGTGTGGGTGGCGCTGCTGATCTTTCTTGTGTACTCGCAGCTGATCTCCGTCGGCAAGGTGTGGATCGCGCGCGGCACGCTGCCGCTGTTCCTCGGACTGTGGTGGACGCACGCGGTGGTGGTGCTGATCGCGCTCATGGTGATCTTCGGACCGGTGCTCGCCCAGCGCCTGCGTTACCGCTGGGCGGGCCTGTGAACATCCTCGACCGCTACATCGTGCGCACCATCCTCGGGTCCGTGCTGATGGTGACGGCGGTGCTGCTGGTGCTCGGCGCGCTCATCATCTTAATCGGCGAGCAGGACGAAATCGGCAGCGGCGGCTATACCGCGCTCGGGGCGCTGTGGTTCACGCTGCTCAACCTGCCGTCGTTCGCCTTTGACCTGCTGCCGATCGCCACCCTCATGGGCGCGCTCATCGGGCTGGGCTCGCTGGCGCGCGGCAGCGAGATCACGGTGATCCGCGCCACTGGCATCTCGATCGTGCACCTGGCGGGCATCTGCCTGCTCGCTGGCCTGGTGCTGGTGGGCGTCGCGGTGTTGCTCGGGGAGTTCTTCGGTCCGACGCTGCAGCAGACGGCGCGCGAGCAGAAGGCCTTCAGCCGCTTCAACAACGTGAGTTTCGGCAGCGGCGGCGCCTGGGTGCGCGACGGCAACCTGATCCTGCACGTCGCCGGCCAGTCCAGTGAGAGTCAGTTCGGCGGCATGCAGATCTTCGAACTCTCCCCCGAGCACAAGCTCGTAGCCCTCGCGCACGCGCAGCACGCCACCGCCGGCAGCAAGGGGCACTGGCTGCTCAGCGACTACACCGAGTCGCGCTTCGCCGGCGACACGGTATCCAAGCGTTCACCCGAGCAGCGGGTATTGCAGTCGAACGTGACGGCCGGCTTCCTCGGTCTTGCGATCGAGAACCCCGAGCAGCTCACCAACCGCGCCCTGTGGCGCCTCATCAGCTACTACCGCGCCAATTCCCTGGACGACCGCGAGTACGTATTTGCCTTCTGGTCGCGCATCGCCCGTACGGTGGCGGTGCTCTTCACCGTGCTGCTCGCCATTCCGTTCGTACTCGGTTCCCTGCGCTCGGCGGGCACCGGTACGCGCATGCTGATGGGGTTGATTCTCGGCATCAGTTTTTTCCTGCTGCAGCGGCTGATCGAGAGCGGCACGATCGTCTTTAACCTCAATCCCATCACGCTCGCCTTGCTGCCAACCGCGCTGCTCGCGCTGGTGACCGTCACGCTCCTGGCGCGCGCGCGCTGACGCGCGCTTCCGGCTAGGACGGTGCAGAGCCGCCGCGGTGCTGCGGCCGGCCGTCATCGATCGACAGCCACGGCAGTTTCTCGGCCACCCACACGTGCATCTCGGGTGCAAGGCACTGCGGGTCATCGAAGCTGCCGAGTGTCACATCCGTTTCCCCGTCACGCGCCGCGTGGCGATAGGTGAGGGAGGTACCGCAGAGGGCGCAGAAGCCGCGGCTCACCTGGGCGGAGGAGCGGTACTCGGTGAGCGTGCCGCGGGTGATCGTAAAATCCCCGCGCGCGAAGCTCACCCACGCCACCAGCGGCGCGCCGGCCGAGCGCCGACAGCTGCTGCAGTGGCAGAAACACAGATTGCGCGCGACGCCCTGCGCGCGGTAGCGCACCGCCCCGCACATACAGCCGCCGGCGTACTCGGGTGTGGCCATGCGGTTACGTTAGCACTCGTTGCCTCCCCGCTCCATTCAGTGAACAATCGCGCACCTTTAACTGCGGTGCCGAGGTCCTCAATGAGCGTGGCGTACCTGAAGGCGATGGCGGGGGCGGCGCTGCTGCTCGCGTGCGCGGGCGTGCAGGCGGCCGATCTGAGCGTGCGCTTAGATGCGCGCGAGATCGCGCGCCGGCACGTGCACACCGAGCTGACACTGGCGGTGACGGGCGGTCCGCTCACGCTGGTGTTTCCGCAGTGGATCCCCGGGGAGCACGGGCCCACCGGCCCCCTGGACACTCTCGTCGGTCTGCAGATTCGCGCCAACGGCGCGCTCCTTAGCTGGCAGCGCGACCCGCGCGACATGTTCGCGATCAACCTGAAGGTACCCGCAGGCGTCACGCGCCTCGACATCGGCCTCGACACCGGCCTGCCGACCGAAGGGGGCGAATTCACGGCCGGCCCCTCGAGCAGCGCTCAGCTTGCCGTGATCGCGTGGAACCAGTTCGTACTTCTGCCCAAGGGCCGCGACGCTGCCACGATCAGCACCGAGGCCGCGGTGCTCGCACCCTCCGGGTGGCAGCTGAGCTGCGCGCTCGAGCTGCGCGCGCAGGCCGACGGCAGCGTGCGCCTGGAGGACGCCTCACTCGCGCGTCTCATCGACTCCCCGCTGCAGATGGGACGCTTCGCCCGTCACATCGATCTGGCCGGTGCCGCGCCGTTGCCGCAGCTGAAACACACGATTGCCCTGGTGGCGGACAGCGAGGAGGCGCTTGCCGTGCCGGATGACTTTGCCGCCGGCTACGGGCGGCTCGTGGCGCAGGCGGGCATGCTGTTCGGCACGCGCATGTACCGTCACTACACTTGGATCCTGACGCTCTCGGATCACGTGGCGCATTTCGGCCTCGAGCACCACGAGTCGAGCGACGATCGCACGGATGAGAACTCCCTCTCCGACGTACCGCTGCGCGAGGGGGTCGCGGAGCTGCTCGCGCACGAGTACGTGCACAGCTGGAACGGCAAGTACCGCCGCCCCGCCGGACTCTTAAGCCCGGATTACCAGCGGCCGATGGACGGCTCGCTCCTGTGGGTATACGAGGGCATGACGCAGTTCTGGGGCACCGTGCTGCCGGTGCGCGCCGGACTCATCCGGCCCGAGAGCTATCGCGAGATGCTCGCCAGTCTTGCGGGCTTCTACGACATCCAGACCGGGAACCGCTGGCGGCCGCTCGCCGATACCGCCGTCGCCGCACAGATCCTCTACGACGCGCCGCCGGCCTGGTCGATGAGCCGCCGCGACGTGGACTTCTACGATGCCTCGGATTTTCTGTGGCTGAACGTCGATGCAGAGCTGCGCGCGAAATCCGGGGGTCGCGCCTCGCTCGATGACTACGTGAAGCGCTTCTACGTCGGCGCCGGCGGTGAGCCGGCGCTCAAGCCCTACGTCGAGGCGGATGTCTACGCGACCCTCGCGAGCGTCGTCCCCGGGGACTGGCGCGCGCTCATTCATCGGCACCTCGATTCGCTGGGTCCGCAGACGCTCCTGGAGGGGCTCAAGGCGAGCGGCTGGCAGCTCACGTACTCGGCCGAGAAGAACACCTACCTCGAGGCGTACCAGAAGCGCCGCAAGGAAACCAACCGCGAGTGGTCCCTCGGTCTGCTCGTGAGCGACAAGGACGAGAGCCGCGGCCAGATCATCGAAGCGGTGGAGGGTGCAGCGGCCGCGCGCGCCGGTGCCGGTCCGGGCATGAAGATTCTCGCCGTCAACGGCCGCAAGTACTCTGCGGAGATTCTCGACGCCGCCATCATCGCCGCGCACGCGAGCAAGAAGCCGATCGAGCTCCTGGTCGAAAACGCCGACTACTACCAGGTGCTCTCGGTGGCGTACCTCGACGGGCCGCGCTGGCCGCACCTCACGCGCATCGAGGCTCGTGCAGACGTGCTCACCGAGGTGCTCAAGCCGCGCACCAACTGAGCCTTGGACGCAGCTGTTGGTTTCCGGGTGGCTCGAACTTACAGTGAGCGGTTACCGGGGCGTCGTAGTGACGCGCACCAACAAACTAAAGAACAAGGGGACACACCATGAAGAAATTAGTCATGTCAGTGCTGCTGCTCCTGCCGGCGGCCGCGCTGGCGGCGAGTGCGTTCGATGGCACGTGGAAGACGCGCATGGACAGCATGAAGACGACCGGCAAGCCGGATGTGATCGCCGTGATCGACGGGATGTACATCTGCTCCAGCTGCGCACCGGAGATCAAGGTCACGGCCGACGGCACCGATCAAAAAGTCACCGGACACCCCTATTACGACACCGTGGCGGTCACGGTGGTGAACCCCACCTCATTCAAGATCACCAACAAGCAGGGGGGCAAGCAGATCGTGAGTGTGACCTACACCGTCTCCACGGATGGCAACACCCTGACCGGCAAGTTCAAGGACTACACGGGAACTAAGGTTGCGAAAGGCTCGTTCACCGAGACGCGGCGCGCCAAGGGTCCGGCTGGTTCGCACGCGGCTTCCGGTTCCTGGCAACTCGGAGCGCTGACCAATGCCAACGCGGCGGCCAGCACATTTGACTACCGGATGACGGATCAGCAATTCAGCATGCACTGGAACGGACAGAGCTACGAGGCAAAGTTCGATGGCAATCAGTATCCGGTCCAGGGTGATCCGGGCCACACGACGGTGTCGCTGAAGAGAGTGGATGCCAACACCGTTGAGGAAACCGACACCCGCGCCGGCAAGGTGACGGATGAGATTCACTTAGCCGCGGCCGCGGATGGTAAGACGATCGAAGTGACGGACAAGGACGTGCAGCACGATCAGATCACGACCTTCACGCTCGACAAGCAGCCGTAACTTTGCCCGCGGCCTGCGGGAGCGCGCTCCCGCAGGCCGCACGCGCAGCGCTGCCGCGCAAACCCTCAGTGCGGGTGCCCGGGGAACAGCCGGCAGTAGATGCAGTCGGCGCCCGTGGGGTTATCCGGCGTCAGATGCTTGATCCAGGAGCCTTCAGTGCGCGCGGCTGCGTGCTCGAAGGCCTGGTTCTTCAGGTCGTGCCCGATGACTTCCTGCGCCCCCTCGCTTTCCATGATCTGCGCCGCGCGCGTGGTTTCGATCAGCCCGCGCGGATGCACGACGACGGTGGCGGCCGCACCCTCATCCACCCGTGCGGCCAGGAGCTCCGCAAACGCGCGCTCGTCCTCCTGGCAGAAGAGCGTGCGGAAGTACTGCTGGAACTGCGCACGCGGCGAGGGCGCAGGCAGCACTCCGGCGCGGCCCTGCTCCGAGCTGGCGGTGAGTTCCACCCGGTCGGTCGGGAAGCCATCGCGCACCAGCCGCGTTCGCACCCGTTCCGCGTCGCCAAACCCGGTGAAGACGGCGAGTAATACGGCGCTCATGGGTTTCCTCCTTAGCCTCTCGCGAGGTGAGTCGCTGCGCCCGGAGCAAAAATTCTACGCCCGGCGCGCCGGGCCGGGGAGCCCCTGTTCCCTCTCGGCCACGGCGGACCAGGCTCAGTACCGTGGCGCTGCCGTCTGCGCTGAAGCCGGGGGAGGGTAATTCGCGCCCTCGAACCTTAGGATGTGCCCATGCCTGGCAACACCCGCAGGGGGCGCCCGCCGCACCCGGACCTGTTGACGCCGACCGAGTGGCGCGTGGTGCATGCGATCCAGCACGGCCTGAGCAACCGGGAGATCGCCCGCCGCCGCGGGATCAGCCTGGATGCGGTGAAGTATCACGTCGCCAATGCGGTGGCGAAGCTCGGGGTCGCCAACCGCCAGGCCCTGCGGCGCTGGTTTCGCACGCCCGCGGGCAGTGCCCTGAGTCAACGCACGAGGAGCCCTATGAAGAACCCGACCCTTGGCCCGCTGGCGCAGATCTCCCGCGGCGTGCGCGATCTTAAGGAGTCCGAGGCCTGGTACGGCAAGACCCTCGGCCTGAGGCATCTGTACTCGTTCGGCACGCTCGCCTTCTTTGACTGCGCAGGCACACGGCTGTATCTGCAGGTGCAGGAGAAGCCCGGTCCGGAGTCCATCCTTTACCTGCGCGTCGAGGATATCCGCGCCGCGTACGACACCTTGAGCGCGCGCGGGGTGCTGTTCACGGCGGCGCCGCACCTGGTTCACCGTCACAGCGACGGCACCGAGGAGTGGCTCGCGCACTTTAACGACCCGGAAGGCAGGCCGTTCGGGCTCATGGCGCAGGTGAAGCCGGCAGGCGCCAGCTGAGGACGCGGGCGCACGGGCGTCGGCGGCGTCGCGGCGACTAGGAGGCGCTCTTGGGCGCCTTCGGGGTCTTCGCAGGCTTGGCCGCCTTGGCGGGCGGTTCGGGCAGCGGCTTGAGCAGTTCCGTGAGGGGCGTGAAGATCGCGGCGTACTTGTAGTCGGGGATCTCGAATTCCCAGCCGTCCAGGCGCGTCTTCAGGTGCTGCGCCTCCTCGTTGGCGGCGGGTATCGTAGCGCGCGCGCTCAGGGTCACCCGCGCGCGGTTGCCGTCCTTGCGTCCGGCCACTTCGACCTCCAGGCCGTCGAAGGTACGAAAGAAGGCGCGCGGAGCCTTCGGGTCAGCCGCCGTGGCTTTCGCGACGTCCTCGAGCGTCAGTGCGCTCAGGGCCGCCGCGAGCGAATCCGCCGCCCCCGGGCCGCTGAGCTCGCGCCCCTTGGGCACGGGTTTGACGGTGAAGTGCGCGTCATCCGTCTTCTGCTTCGTGGCGCTGTAGGCGGCGCCCTCGGCGGGGCGCTCCTCGATTTCGCGCAGCCGCTCGGCCGGCAGATCCAGCAGCGCGGTCACGAGCCAGCTCTTCGCAGCCGCGTCCACCGTGACGAGCGGGGCGGCGAGGAAGCTCTGCGGGGCGTTCGCGACGCGCACGTAGCCGGACTTGGCGCCCGAGGGCTTGCCGACGATGAGCGCCCAGGTGCGCGCGGGGGAGACGACATCGATCTGGGTGCCGCTCGCCTTGGGGGTGCTCAGATCCTCGACCCCGAGCGCAGGATAGTTGGCGCTGAGGCGGGTCTTCTCTTCCACCACGTTGAGCGCGCCCAGATCCAGCAGGAGCTTGCGCACCTTGTTGACTTCCGCCGGCCAGCCGCGTTCGGCGACGAGCCAGCCCGAGGCGCCCTTCTGCAGCGTGGTGTGGAGGTCATCGGCCTTGTGCAGGCGTACCTCGGTCACCGTATTCACCCCGTGCTCGAGTCCCGGCAGCACCAGATCCCCGGCGAGGGTGGCGCGTTCCAGGTGGCGCAGCGATGACACCCAGATCGCAAAGCCGATGACGACGAGGCCGGCGACGAGGAGCCAGCCGACGCGGCGGGCGCTCATGGGTGGCTCCCTGTGAGTGCGTGCGCAGCGTTACGGCTGCGCCGCCGCCAGGCGGCGATGAGCAGCGCCAGCGCGGCAAACAGCACCGGCACGGCGATGATGTTGATGATCTTCAGCGTCGTGCCGAGGTTCTTGATGTCCGCATCCAGCCCGGCACGCACGGCCCGCAGCTCCTTGCGGATGCGCAGCTTCTCGAGCTGGAAGTGCTCGATCTCCTGCTCCTGCTCGGGCGTCACGAGCAGCGCCGCCGAGGGCTTATCGCCCCCCTTGGCCTCAAGCGCGGTGAGCTTCTCTTCCGTCGCCTGCAGCTGCTGCTCCAGTTCCTG
>DATHLO010000162.1:0-4641 GCA_035488075.1 Steroidobacteraceae bacterium
GACGTGCGGCTCGCGCAGCGCGAGGGCTACGAGCACGTCGAGCACATGAAGCGCTTCACGACGCACGGGATGGGGAGTGATCAGGGTCGCATCGGCGGGCTCGTGGGCAGCGCCATCCTGGCGCAGGCGCGCGGCCTCACGCTCGCCGAAGTGGGCGTGCCGAAGCCGCGCCCCTATGTGCAGCCGGTCGCGTTCGCCGCGCTCGCCGGCGGGGAGGTGCGCGAGCACTACAAGCCCAAACGACGCCTACCGTTGCATGACTGGCATGAGGCGTCCGGGGCGGTGTTCGTGCCGACCGGTCTGTGGCTGCGGCCGCTGGTCTATGCGCGCACCGGCGGCTGGGATGCGGTGCTTGCGGAGGCGCGCGCGGTGCGCACTTGCGTCGGCATCACCGAAGTCTCGAGCCTCGGCAAGATCGACGTCCAGGGGGCCGACGCCGCGCGTTTCCTGGACTTCATCTACGCCAACACCTTCTCAACCCTTCCGGTCGGACGCGCCCGTTACGGCATCATGCTGCGCGAGGACGGCATGCTGTTCGATGATGGCACCACCGCGCGGCTTGCACCGGAGCACTTCCTCGTCACGACCACGACGGCCAACGCCACCGCCGTGCTCGAGCACCTGGAGTTTCAGCTGCAGGCGAACTGTGCGCACCTGCAGGTGAGCGTCACGGACGTCGCCGACCAGTGGGCACAGTTCGCCATCGCCGGTCCGCACGCGCGCGCGGTGCTCGCCGCCGCCCTGCCCGCCGTCGACCTGTCCAACGAAGCCGTGCCGTTCATGGCCGCGATGCCGGTCGCCATCGGCGGCGTTGCCGGGCGACTCTTTCGCATCTCCTTCTCCGGGGAACTCGCGTACGAGCTCGCCGTACCGGCGCGAGACGCACTCCGCGCCTGGGGCACGCTGTTACAGGCGGGCGAGCGCTTCGGCATCCGAGCGTACGGGCTCGACGCGCTCAACACGCTGCGCATCGAGAAGGGACACGTCACGGGCGCGGAGCTTAACGGCAATACCAGCGCCGCGGACCTGGGCTTTGAACGGCTCCTGAAAAAACAAGGTGACTTCGTCGGCCGCACCCTGTCCGCGCGCCCGGGGATGCGCGCGGGCGATCGGCTGCAGCTGGTCGGTGTGCGACCCGTCGATCGCACCCGGCGGCTGCGCAACGGCACCCAGCTGCTCGGCGACGAGGCGCGCGGCGTGAGCCTTGGCTACATCACCTCCTCGACCCCCTCGGTTGAACTGGAGGGGTGGGTGGGGCTCGCGCTGCTCGCCGGCGGACGACACCGTATCGGCCAGCGCCTCACCGGCGCATCGCCGGTGACTGCCGAGAGCACCGAGATCGAAATCGTCAGCCCCCACATGCTGGACCCGGACAACACCCGTGTCCGCGCCTGAGCTGAGCTCGGATGCCGGCCGCTTAGCCGGGGTAACGCTGTATGGCTGCCCGCTCGATGTCATCGAGCTCAGCGCCTACCAGGGCCGCGGCGCGGAACTCGAGCGAATCGCGGCCGCCCACGGCGCGCCGCTGCCGCGCTTCGGGCGCAGCACAGCCGCTCAGGCGCGGCTCACCCTGTCCGTGGGTCCCGAGCGCTGGCTGCTCCTGTCGGCGCCCGGCGCGCCCGCTGCAGCCGCTCGCACGTGGCAAAGCCTGTGCAGCGGCCAAGCCGCCGTCGTCGAGCTCTCGAGCGCGCTCAGCCCGTTTCTTTTGGCCGGCGTGGCGGCGCGCGCCGTGCTCACGCGCGGCTGCCGGCTGGATCTTGATCCTGAGGTCTTTCGCCGCGGCCACGCGGCGGCCACTATCATGGCGCAGGTGTCGGTCATTCTGGCTGCGCTGCCGGCGGGGGTGCTGCTGCTCACCCCGGCGAGCACGGCGCAGCATTTTCGCGAGTGGCTCACCGCGGCGGCAGCGCCGTTCGCCCTGGCGCCCTATACCCAGATGTCCTTTGCCGAACTCTGCGGAGATGAATCGCTATGAAGGCTTCCGCGCGCGCCGTCGTCATCGGTGGAGGTGTCGTCGGCGCCAGTGTCCTCTACCATCTCGCCAAGATCGGCTGGACCGACGTGCTGCTCCTCGAGAAGAGCGAACTCACCTCCGGCTCGACCTGGCATGCCGCCGGCGGCATGCATACCTTCAACGGCGAGGCGAACATCTCGCGGCTGCAGAAGTACACGATTGATCTGTATCGCGAGATCGAGGCGCTCTCCGGACAGTCCTGCGGCCTGCATCCGAATGGCGGGCTCATGCTGGCCGCCACTCCAGGGGAGCTCGACAGCCTGAAACTCATCTGCTCGCGCGCGCGCTACCTCGGCATGGAAACCGAGATGATCTCGCTCGAGGCAGCACTTGAATACAACCCGCTCATCGACCCTGCGTATTTCATCGGTGCCCTGTGGCGCGCCGACGGGGGTCATTGCGATCCCTCCGGCACCACGCAGGCGTACGTCAAGGCAGCGCGCAAGCTCGGCGCCGGCGTCGAGCGCTTCACGCGCGTGCTCGCGCTGACGCAGCGGCGCGACGGCTCCTGGGATGTGCTTACCGATAAGGGCACGGTACACGCCGAGCACGTGGTCAATTGCGCGGGCTTGTGGGCACGCGAGGTCGGACACCTGGTCGGCATCGAACTACCGGTGCTCGCGATGGAGCATCACTACCTCATCACCGAGGATCTGCCGGAACTTAAGGGCCGGGCGCAGGAGATCGTCAACACCACCGATTATCTGGGCGAGATCTACATGCGCCAGGAGCGCGGCGGCGCGCTCATCGGCACCTACGAGCCGCACGGCGTCGTCTGGTCGCCGCTGAAGACCCCGGACGACTTCGCCATGCAGCTGCTGGCGGAGGACTTTGAGCGACTCGCGCCCTACTTCGAGGTCGGCTTCAAGCACTTCCCGGCGCTCGGCCGCGTCGGCATCCGCAAGGCCGTGAACGGTCCCTTCACCTTCGCACCCGATGGCAATCCCCTGGTGGGACCGGTGCGCGGCGTGCGCAACTACTGGGTCGCCTGCGCGGTGATGGCCGGCTTCAGCCAGGGGGGCGGCATCGGACTTGTGCTCTCGCGCTGGATGGCCGAGAACGATCCGGGCCAGGACATCCTCTCGATGGATGTCGCGCGCTTTGGCGCCTTCGCCACGCCGAAATACACCGCCGTCAAGGTGCCGGAGAACTACGCGCGCCGCTTCCGCCTCGCGTACCCGAACGAGGAGCTGTCGGCCGCGCGGCCGCTGCGTCGCTCGCCGATCTATGCGCGCCTCAAGGCCGCGGGCGCCGTGATGGGCGCAAACTTCGGACTCGAGCACGCGCTCTGGTTCGCTCCGTCCGGGGTCGCCGCGACTGAAACGCCCACCTACCGTCGCTCGGAGGCTTTTCCGGTCGTGCGTGCCGAGTGCCAGGCGGTGCGCAACGGCGTGGGGCTCTACGAAACCACCAACTACGGCAAGTACGAGGTGACCGGCGCCGGCGCACGCGCCTGGCTCGATCGGGTGTTCGCGTGCCGCATCCCCAAGCCCGGTCGACTCGGGCTCGCACCGATGCTGAACCCCGCCGGACGCATCGTCGGTGACCTGTCGATCGCCTGCGTAAGCGCCGAGCGCTTCCTCATCGTCGGTTCCGGCTTTGCCGAAGAGTTTCACATGCGCTGGTTTTGGGCGGCCGAGCCGCCCGCTAACGTGCAGGTGCGTTCGGCGGCCTCAACGCTCGCGGGCTTCTCGGTGGCCGGCCCGCGTTCGCGCGCACTCCTGCAGAAACTGGTGCGCATCGACCTGTCGGCGGACGCGTTCAAGCTCTTTCGGGTTCAGGAGACGGCGGTCGGTTTTGCACCCGCCATCCTCACGCGCGCCGGCTTTACCGGCGAGCTCGGCTACGAGATCTGGACCACGCCGGACTACTTTGAAACCCTGTACGAGGATCTATGGGACGCAGGATGCGAGCTGGGACTCGTGCACTTCGGCGGCCGCGCGCTCTCCGCGCTGCGTCTGGAGAAGGCGTACGGTTCGTTCAATAAGGACTTCCGGCCCGACTACACGCCCGCTGAGACCGGACTTGACCGCTTCGTCGATTTCGAAAAGACGGATTTCATCGGCCGCAACGCCGCACTCGCCGAGCGTGCTGCCGGTCCCAGGCGCCGCTTCGTGGTTATGGCGGTGGCCGATGCGGATGCCGAGGTCGTCGGTTACGAATCAATCATGAAAGACGGGGCCGCGGTCGGCTACGTGACCTCCGGGGCCTACGGGCACTGCATCGGCCGCAGCCTCGCCGCCGGTTACGTGCCCACGGCACTGGCGCACGAGGGAGCGCGCTTTGAGATCGATATCCTGGGCGAGATGCGCAGCGCCACGGTTCATCTCGAAGCGCTCTACGATCCGCGCGGGTTGCGGCTGCGTGGGTAGTGAGGCACTGCGTGCGCGACCTGCCTGAGAGGCTTGAGCGTTGAGCACCCCGCTGCAGTCACCCTGTGATGCGGCCAGCGCGCAACGCACGCAAGTCACGGCCGCGCCGGCGCACCCGTCGCTGGTGCTCGCGGCCACGATCCTCGCCTCGAGTCTGGCGTTCGTGGACGGCTCGGTCGTCAACGTGGGGCTGCCCGCGATCGGCCGCAATCTTGGCGCCGATGCGGCCGGGCTGCAGTGGGTCATCAATGCCTA
>DATHLO010000163.1:0-21640 GCA_035488075.1 Steroidobacteraceae bacterium
GGGATACACCCTATCCGCACGCCTTCGAGTGGGAGTACTTCCCCGGTCCGGCGCGCATCGCCGCGGCGCTCAAGTTGGTGATGGAGGCGCCGTGAGCAACTACGTCTTCAAACTTCCCGACCTCGGCGAGGGCACGGTCGAAGCGGAAATCGTCAACTGGCGCGTGAAGCCCGGCGACACCGTCGCCGAGGACGAGGTGATCGTGGAAGTGATGACCGAGAAAGCCGCCGTGGAGGTGCCCGCGCCGGTGAGCGGGCGCGTGCTGTCCACCACCGGAGCCCCCGGGGACATGGTGCCGGTCGGCGCGGAGCTCATCGTCATCGAGACCGGCGCGGAGGCGGCCCCACACGCCGCCCCAGCGCAAGCACCCGCCGCATCGGCTGCCACGGCGACTCGCGAACCGGCCGGCCGGGCGGCGGGTGCCAACGGCGCCGCGGCAGCGCAGCCCGCGCCGGCGAGCGCCGCGCAGCTGCGCAGCGGGCGCGTGGCGACCTCGCCGGCCATTCGCCGCCGCGCCCACGAGGCGGGTATCGATCTGCAGCAGGTCGCAGGCAGCGGTCCGAACGGGCGCATCGTGCTGAAGGACCTGGACGCCTATGTGGCGCGCCGCGCCGCGCCGCCGACGCCGCTGCGCGCGGCGCCCAAGGCAGTGCCGAGTGCGCCACCCGCTCGCGCCGGCGGCACGGAAGAAATCAAGGTCATCGGCCTGCGCCGCGTGATCGCGCAGCGCATGAGCGAAGCCAAACGCACCATTCCGCATTTCGCCTACGTCGAGGAGCTCGATATCACCGAGCTCGAGTCCCTGCGGCGGCAGCTGAACCGCAAGCCCCCGGCAGGCGCCGCAGCGCTCACCTACCTGCCGTTCCTCGGCCTTGCGCTGGTGCGGGTGCTCAAGGAGTTCCCCCAGTGCAACGCGCACTACGACGCCGAGCGTGGGGTCATCGTGCGCCATGCCGCCGTGCACCTGGGCGTTGCGACGCAGACACCGGAGGGCTTGAAGGTGCCGGTGGTGCACGACGCGCAGGACCTGAAGCTGTGGGAGCTCGCGGCGCAGATGCGGCGCGTGAGCGAAGCCGCGCGCACCAACAAGGCGCGGCGCGAAGAGCTCAGCGGCTCCACCATCACTATCACGAGCCTCGGCCGGCTCGGCGGGATTGCCAGCACGCCGATCATCAACGCACCGGAAGTTGCGATCATCGGGGTGAATCGCGCTCTCGAGCGCCCGGTGGTCATCGACGGCGCGATCGCCATCCGTCTGATGATGAATCTGTCTTCGTCCTTCGATCATCGCTTCGTCGACGGTTACGATGCCGCGGCGATGATCCAGGCACTGAAGGAGTGTCTGGAGCATCCCGCGACGATCTTCATCGACGGCTGAACATGACGGCGGGCGCGGGTACTCGCAGAATGCAGCGCAGGAAATACAGTGTGCGATGCGCGCAGCTCGTGGGCCTCGGGACGCTGCTCGCGTTGCTGCATTCCTGCGGCGGCGGCGACAACAGCCTGACGCCCGGCGGTGGCCCGCCCCCGTTTACCGCGGTACCGCAGGTGCGCGTCTCGCAGCCCACGTCCCTGGTGGCCGGCTGCGATGGGGTGCCGGTGAGCGGCACGCTCTTCAACGGTACCGCGATCGAACCCTCGCTCGCGCAGAATCCAGCCACCCCCTCCAATCTCATCGCCACCTGGCAGCAGAACCGCTGGTCAAACGGTGGTTCGCAGCTGATCGGCGTGGCGGCCTCCTTCGACGGGGGTAATTCGTGGTCACTGAGCAGCCCGCCGGTTTTTTCGCGCTGCGCCGGGGGCAACAGCGGCAACGCCGGCAACTACGCCCGCGCGAGCAACGCCTGGGTTTCGATCTCGCCGAACGGCGTCGCCTACGCACTGGCGCTGGCGTTCACCGGGCAAACGTTCGCGGCCGGATCCTCCAGCGCGATGCTGGTGGCGCAATCGCTCAATGGTGGCGCGAACTGGTCGCTGCCGCTCGCGCTCATTCAGGACGGCGCGGCATTCTTCAACGACAAAGGTTCAATCACCGCCGACCCGACCAACAGCAACTACGTCTATGCGGTGTGGGACCGGCTCGCGGGGCAGACGGCAGGGCCCACCTACTTTTCCTCGACGGCCAACGCGAATTCCACCTGGTCGACCGCCCAGAGCATCTACGATCCCGGCGCCAACAATCAGACCATCGGCAACGTGATCGTCGTCACCCCCGATGACACGTTGGTGAATCTTTTCAACGAGATTGATACCGCCGCCGACGGCACGGCCTCATCGCACCTCAAGGCGATCGTGTCGGTCAATCATGGCAGCACCTGGTCGACCACCCCGGTGAGCGTGGCGGATATTCTCGCGGTCGGCACCACCGATCCGAACGGCGGCAAGGTCCGTGACAGTGCGCTTTTGTTTACCGCCGCCGTGGGTCCCAAGGGGGCTATCTATGTCGCCTGGCAGGACGCGCGCTTCTCCTCGGGTGCGCACGACGGCATCGCCCTTTCCTACTCCACCGATGACGGCGCGACCTGGACGAAGCCGGTGCAGGTCAACGCCGATGCGAGCGTACAGGCGTTCACGCCAACCCTGAACGTGAGCGCCGCCGGGGTTATCGCGGTGACGTATTACGATCTGCGCAATGCCATGGACTCCACGACCGAGCTGCTCACCGACTGCTGGATCGTGACCTCCACCGACGCGGTCACTTTCACCGAGTCCCATCTGAGTGGTCCGTTTGACCTGCAGCTCGCGCCCGATACCGATGAGGGCTTCTTCCTCGGCGACTACGAGGCGCTCACCAACGATGGCGCGCAGTTTGAGCCGTTCTACGCGCAGACCAACCAGGGCATGGGCGTCAGCAGCGATGTGTTTTTCTCCTTCCCGCCCAATGCACCCGCGACCGCGCACTTTCAGGCGCGACCGGCGCCCCGTGGCGCGGGCCTGACGCGCGCGGCGCGCGCGCGCATGAGCGAGCGCATCCGCCTTGCCCAGGCGCAGCGTCTGAACCGCGGCTGAGTGAGCATTGCCGTCCTAGCCAGCGCGGCTCCCACAGTTCGATCGGATGGGCCTCTAGGTCACACAGGCGGGCGCAGCGCCCGTTTAGGTAGGTCTGCGGGTCGCGCGCGCGGCAGAACAGGCCGCTGATTTTGCGCAAAACCGCTTCCCTGCACGCGCGCGGTGAGCGCGCGGACGCGCCCTCTACAGGGAATGCTCCGGACCGCCGGCGTACTTAAGCTCGCCGGCCTCGACCCGCAGCTGCAGCCGATTCTGGGGGGGCGGCAGCGGGCAGGTCGCAAAGTCGGTGAGCGCGCAGGGCGGGTTGAACGCCTTGTTGAAGTCGAGCGTTGCGGTGTTGGCGCTCGGCAAGGGAATGTACAGAAAGCGGCCACCGCCGTAGGTCTCCTGGCCGCTCGTGCCGTCGGCGAACATGATGAAGAGTTCCTGCTCGCCGGGACCTTCCTGCACGGTATCGAGGCGCCACTCCCGGCCGTCCTTGGTGAAGACGACCGCACCGGGTGAGACGTCCTCCTCTTCCATCCCGAGAATGTTGATGATCTTGATGCGGCGCCCGGCCGGGTAAGGCACGAAGTGCGCCGTCACGACCCAACTGCTGCTGATCGGGAAGTACTGCAGGCCGCGAAACTCGCGGCGGCGCCGGTTGTTCAGGTCACGCACGCGCACGGCGAACTTGCCGCCGCGCTCGATCACGAAAAAGCGCAGCGTGCCGCTGGCGAGGATCGTGGGGTCGCCGCTCGCATCGGTTTTCAGTACGACCTCCCCGGCAGGCGCACCCGCGAGCGTGACGCCCCCGGCGCTCTGGGCGAGGAAGCGCACCGTGCGGCCGGTGAGTTCGAAGACACCGGCCGTGTTGGCGAGTGCGGGGGTGTTGAGGACGAGATCATTCCCCGAAGAGCTGCCGAAGGAGTTCCTGCCTTCGCGCAGCCAAAAGAGGCCCGCGAGGCTGAGCCAGCCGGTATCGCTCGTGAGGGAGCTGAAGCGTTGCTCGCGCCACTGGAGCACGCCGGCCTGCTCGGCCGCGGAGTCCACCGCCGCGGCCGGCGCCGCAGCCTGCGTCGGCGCGAGCGCGGCGCCTAGCGTGAGCGTCGCGGCGAGGGCGACAGGCAAGCGCGGGATGCGGGTGCGAAACATCGGTGGGCTCCGGGGATTCTGAGGAGGCAGCGGCGCATTTTAGAACATCACGCCTCGCGCCCGAGAATCTCCTCACGTATGTCGGCGATTTCCCGTGCCTTCGAGGGTCGGGCACCTTCGCAGCGTTCCGGGCGCGGGCAGCGGTTGCTGCGCGGGCAGATGATGCGCGCCGGGTGTGACACGGCGTCCTCGATCCAGGCGATGTTGAGCACCTGGGCCACGGCGGTCAGTACCTGGGCCGCCGCCTTCGGGATGCGCGCCTCGCCGCGCCGATGCAGGCACTCGCGGAAGATCGACTCCACCAGCGCCTCGCTCGCGACGCTGTGCGTGGCGAGCGCGGGGGCGAGATCAACGCCGACCGACAGGACGTGCGGATTGCCGGCCATGTCGTGCACGCGGATCGAATGACAGCAATAAAGCAGCGAGCGCTCCCCATCGCGCAGCACCGAGATCTGCGAGCCGCTGAGGCCGTGCTCGCCGTCGATCATGCGGAACACCGCCCAGTTCGGGCACGGGTCACTCACCTGCGCAAGATTCCCCCAGGGCAGCGGAATGCCGTTGCCGCGGTAGACGGCGCGCAGGTACCCGGGCGGGTAGGCGTCAAAGAAGTGCCAGTAAGGGTAGGGTGACACCTTGGTCATGCGGCGCATGATGACCGCGGGGGTGAGTTGGAGCTTGGCGCCGGCTTCGACCCGGTGGCGCTCGCGTGCCAGAAAGCGCCGGAACGGCACGCGCGGGGCGAGCAGCGCGCCGGCAAAGAAGCTGCACTCGAAGTCGCGCCAGGCGTGCAACACGTCCTGGGCGTTCATGCCGGCGGCGCTCGAACCCCCCTCGGGGCTGCCGCCCATCTCCCCGCCAGTGGCGTGCGGGGACTTCAGGCCGTCACCGCCGTGCAACACCTTGTGGGCGATGTGCGCGGCCAGATCGAATTTGAGCCGCGCAGGATCAGCCTGCAGCGCGCGGTTGGCATAGACGATGCGCGGCGCCTCGAAGAACGAGCGCACCATGCTGCGCACCTCGCGGTCCTTGTCCAGTGCCAGCAGCGGCTTTTTCTCGAACCAGCGGATTTCAAGGCCGTGACGTCGGCACAGGCGCATGAGGTCATCCACCGTCAGCGGGAAGCGCCGCTCGCTCACCCGGTCGGCGGCGCGTTCGAGGTCGGGGAAGTCGTTGCGGGAGATCTCCTGGTGGGAGCGGATGAGCAGGTGCGCGAACTGCCGCCCGGTGGTGCCGGTCTGTGCGAGCAGCTCCGGAATCGCCGCCTGCAGCAGCGTCTTGGAGAACAGAAACGCCGGCTCGAGCGGCACACGGGCCGCGCCTTGCCCGGGCGCGGCGGGCGGCAGGGCGAGGTCGGCGCTCTCATCGAGGAACCAGGCCGCGGGACGCTGGAACACCGCCGCGAGCAGCGTCAGAAGCTCGCCCGAGGGGGAGCGCTTGGCGCTCTCGATCATGCTCAGGTAGGACACGGACGGCCCAACGGTGGCGTCGCGCTGGATGCAGCGCACCGACAGCTCCTCGAGCGTCAGCCCGTTCGCCTTACGCAGTGCGCGCAGCTTGGCGCCGAGAAAGTGACCCTTGCGCAGCAGCTCCGGCATATGTCGCATCCCACCCCGGGAACCCGCCTTGTGAAATTAACAGTGTGAAGTTTCTACAGTCAAATTTCATCGCCAATCGCCGTAATATCGGAGCGCATGAACGCTGAGACGCATAGTCAGGTGTATTCGCGCGACCCGGCTGGGCCCAAGGTCGAGATTCTCGGCGCGCGCGTGGAGCGGGGCGAGGAGGTGCTGACACCGCTCGCGCTGCAGCTGCTTGCGAGCCTGCACCGGCGCTTCAATGCGCGCCGGCTGCAGCTGCTGAACGCGCGCGTCGATCGGCAGATCCAGCTCGACGATGGGGCGCTGCCGGACTTTCTCGCCCACACCGCCGAGGTGCGCTCGGCCGACTGGCGCGTGCTGCCGGTGCCGAAGGACTTGAGCGACCGACGTGTCGAGATCACCGGTCCGGCTGATCGCAAGATGGTCATCAACGCGCTCAACGCCCCGGTGCGCTGCTTCATGGCCGACTTCGAGGACGCCTGTTCTCCCACCTGGGACAACCTGATCCGCGGGCAGGTGAACCTTGCCGACGCCGTGCGGCGCAGCATCAGCTACGAGGATGCGGTTACCGGCAAGGTGTATCGCCTGAACGAGCACACCGCCACGCTCATCGTGCGGCCGCGCGGCTGGCACCTGCCGGAGAAGCACGTGCGCATCAACGGCGAGACGGTGTCGGGGGCGCTCTTTGACTTCGCGCTCTTTCTCGCCAACAACCACGAGGCGCTGGCGCGGCGCGGTACCGGGCCGTACCTGTACCTGCCGAAGATGGAGAGCCATCTTGAAGCGCGCCTGTGGAACGAGGTGTTCGTCGCCGCCCAGGAGGCCCTCGGCATGCCGCGCGGTACCATCAAGGCGACGGTGTTGATCGAGACCATCCTCGCAGCTTTCGAGATGGACGAGATCCTGTTCGAACTGCGCGAGCACTCCGCCGGCCTTAACTGCGGTCGCTGGGACTACATTTTCAGCTTCATCAAGAAATTCCGGAATCGGCCCGATTTCGTGCTGCCCGATCGGGCCAGCGTGACCATGGACCGGCATTTCCTGAAATCCTATGTCGACCTTTTGATCAAGACCTGTCACCGGCGCGGCGCGCACGCCATGGGTGGTATGGCCGCGCAGATCCCGATCCGCGACGACCCGGCTGCTAACGAGGCGGCGATGGCGCGCGTGCGCGCCGATAAGCTGCGTGAAGCGCACGCCGGTCACGACGGCACCTGGATCGCGCACCCGGGACTCGCGGGGGTCGCGCGCGAGGCGTTCGATGCGCTCATGAAGGGCCCGAACCAGCTCGATGTGAGCCGCGCCGATGTGAACGTCGGGGAACTGGACCTGCTGAAGGTGCCGCAGGGTGAGATCACCGAGGGCGGTGTGCGCGGCTGCATCCGCGTCGGCGTGCAGTACCTCGAGGCGTGGCTGGGCGGCAACGGCTGCGTGCCGCTGTATCACCTCATGGAGGATGCCGCCACGGCGGAGATCTGCCGCGCGCAGCTGTGGCAGTGGCTCAAGCACGGAGCGCGCACCAACGATGGCCAGGCGATCACGGTCGAGCGCTTCGACCGCCTGATGGGCGCGGAGCTCGACCGCATTCACCAGGAAGTGGGCGCCGCACGCTTGACCAACGGGGTGTTCCCTACTGCAGCGCGCCTGTTCGAACAGATGACCAAGAGCGACACTTTCGATGAGTTTCTCACGCTGCCCGCGTACGAGCTGCTGAGTTAGATCCGACACATCACCTGACATTTGAGGCAAGAAGCATGAGTGCTGCGAAATCCCTGCCCACGGCTGAAGAACTACAGCGCACCTGGGGCGAAAGTCCGCGCTGGCGCGGCACCCAGCGCGGCTACGAGGCCGCCGATGTCGTGCGCCTGCGCGGCACGATCCCGGTCGAGCACTCCATCGCCCGTCTCACCGCGGAGAAGCTGTGGCGGTATCTGAATGAGAAGCCGCTCGTCAACGCGCTCGGGGCGCTCACCGGCAACCAGGCCATGCAGCAGGTGAAGGCGGGGCTGGATGCCATCTACCTCTCCGGCTGGCAGGTGGCAGGGGATGCCAATCTCTCCGGGGAGATGTACCCGGATCAATCGTTGTACCCGGCCGACTCGGTGCCGGCGGTGGTACGGCGCATCAACAACACGCTGCGCCGCGCGGACGAGATCCATCACGCCGAGGGCGACGACTCGATCGACTGGCTCAAGCCGATCGTCGCGGATGCCGAGGCCGGCTTCGGCGGCGTGCTCAACGCGTTCGAGCTCATGAAGCAGATGATCGACGCGGGCGCCGCCGGGGTGCACTTCGAGGACCAGCTGTCTTCGGCGAAAAAGTGCGGCCACATGGGCGGCAAGGTGCTCGTGCCGACGCAGGAAGCGATCAACAAGCTGATCGCCGCGCGCCTGGCGGCGGATGTGTGCAACGTACCGACGGTACTGGTGGCGCGCACGGATGCCGAAGGGGCGACGCTGCTCACCGCGGACGTCGATGAGCGCGACCGTGGCTTTATCGACGCCGCCAAGGGCCGCACGGCTGAGGGCTTCTTCACCGTCAAGGCGGGACTGAAGCAGGCGATCGCCCGCGGTCGCGCCTACGCTCCTTACGTGGATCTTGTGTGGTGCGAGACCGCCAAGCCCGATCTGGAGGAGGCGCGCGAATTCGCCGAGGGCATCCATGCGCGCTACCCGGGCAAACTGCTCGCCTACAACTGCTCACCCTCCTTTAACTGGAAGCGCAAGCTCGATGACGAGCAGATCGCCAAATTCCAGCGCGAGCTCGCCGCCATGGGCTATCGCTTCCAGTTCATCACGCTCGCCGGCTTTCATGCCCTGAACTTTTCGATGTTCGAGTTGGCGCGCGGCTACAAGGCGCAGCAGATGAGCGCCTACGTGCGTCTGCAGCAGGCGGAGTTCGCCGCTGAAGCGCACGGCTATACCGCCACCAAGCACCAGCGCGAGGTCGGAGCGGGCTACTTCGACGCCGTCACCCAGGCCGTGAGCGGGGGCAACTCCTCGCTCACCGCCCTCACCGGCAGCACCGAAGAGCAGCAGTTCGAGAAGAAAGTCTCTTAGCGCGCGCGACGCCGCTCAAACGCGTTAGGCTAGCCGCCACGGCGGCGGCCATCTCGGCCGTCTTAGGGGCGGGGGCAGTATGCGCCGCGCGATCTGGCGGTCTTTGTACGTACAGGTGCTCATCGGCATCGGGCTCGGCATCCTGCTCGGGATCTTCTGGCCGCACTTTGCGCAGCAGCTGAAGCCCCTCGGCGACGGCTTCATCAAGCTGATACGCCTGCTCATCGCCCCCATCATTTTCTGCACCGTGGTGACCGGCATTGCCGGGATGGCGAAGCTCAAGGAGGTCGGCAAGGCTGGCGGCCTGGCGCTGCTTTACTTCGAGGTGGTCTCCACCATCGCGCTGTGCATCGGACTCGTGATCGTAAATGTCGTGAAGCCCGGTGCGGGTGTGAACGCGGATCCGGCGACGCTCGATGCGCATGCCGTCGCCCAATACACCTCCCCCGGCGGCCTGCCCGGCGTCACCGAGTTCATCCTCAACATCATCCCCACAACCTTCTTTGGCGCCTTTGCCAGCGGGGATGTCCTGCAGACGCTGCTGCTCGCCGTGTTGTTCGGCTTTGCGCTGCATGCGGTCGGCGGGAAAGCCAACCCGCTGTTTCAGATCGTGGAGGAGACCGGCCAGGTGCTGTTCAGCATTGTCGGCTTCATCATGCATCTCGCGCCGCTCGGCGCGCTCGGTGCGATGGCGTTCACGGTCGGCCGCTACGGACCGGAATCACTCATCGCCCTGGTACGCCTCATGGGGTGCTTCTATCTTACCTGCGTGCTGTTCGTACTGTTCGTGCTCGGCAGCATCGCCCGGCTGCATGGCTTTTCCATCCTTGCCTTGGTGCGCTACATCCGCGAGGAGCTGCTGATCGTCCTCGGTACCTCCTCCTCCGAGACGGTGCTGCCGCGCATGCTGCGCAAGATGGAGGACTTGGGGGTGCGTAAGTCGATCGTTGGACTGGTGATTCCGGCGGGCTACTCCTTCAACCTCGATGGCACCTCGATCTACCTGACCATGGCGGCGCTCTACATCGCGCAGGCGACCAACACGCCGCTCGACATCTGGCATCAGCTGACGCTGCTGGCCGTGCTGTTGCTCACCTCCAAGGGCGCCGCCGCGGTCACCGGCGGCGGCTTCATCACGCTCGCCGCCTCACTCTCGGCTGTGGGGCACGTGCCGGCCGCAGGACTTGCGCTGATCCTCGGCGTCGATCGCTTCATGTCCGAGGCGCGCGCGCTCACCAACCTCATTGGCAACGGCGTGGCCACGATCGTGGTCGGCAAATGGTGCGGCGCAGTGGATGAGGGGCAACTGCGCTCCGGACTCGGCGGCGATCCGCGCGCGCCGCTGCCTGCGCCGACCGCCCCCTGAGATCAGAAGAAGTTAAGGGTCACGGCCACGGACAGCAGTGCATTGTCGCCCTGCGGGCCATTCAGGCGCTCGTACTCGAGTCGCACCCCCGGAAGACCGAACTTGAATTCGGCACCCGCACCCCAGGCGAACTTAGTGCTGCTCGTGTTGGTGCTGAAGTAGATCGGCCCGCACGGGGCCAAGCTCACCGGGCACCCGCCCGGTGAATTAGAGCCGTTGGTGTCCGCTTGCACACGAGTGGCGCCAATCTTGCCGTAGAGGTCGAGCCACGGTTCGGGCACCGGCAGGTAGCCGAGGGCGTAAACGCTCGTGGCGTGCGCCTTCGTCGAGACCTGCGTAAAGCCGGCGGTGCCGAGGTAGTTGACGCTCTTGTTGCCCAGATCGGCGTAGTCGAGTTCCGCACCGAAGGAGGAGATCGGGTGCCAGCCTGCGATGAGCTTCCAGCCGGTGACATGCGCGTCGATCTGGTAGAAGTTCTGCTGCAGGTTCGACTGCCCCACGCCCGCGCCGACGTAAAACTCCAGCGGGTCGGCGGCACAGGCTGCAGTCACCATCAAAGACGCACACAGCAGCGTCGGTTGCATCAAACGCATCACAAATTGTCCTTTCGCGTACAGGCCGGGCCGGCGTGCGGGCTTACCGCTGGCCGGGCCCTTCTATGAGACGTTGCACCCGCAGAAGTTCAACCGTGACTCTGATCCGAGAGACCGTTCGAGGCCTGTCGGCAGAGCCGGTTCTTGAATCGAATTTCGCCTATTTGGCGGTCGGCATGGCGAATTCCGCCCCCTTGGGCGTGCTCTCCGGCCAGCGCTGCATGATCGATTTCTGGCGCGTGTAGAAGCGCACGCCTTCCTCACCGTAGGCGTTCATGTCACCGAACAGACTGCTCTTCCAGCCGCCGAACCCGTGCCACGCCATGGGAACGGGAATCGGCACGTTGATGCCCACCATGCCGACCTCGATGCGGCGGCCGAACTCGCGCGCGACGTGGCCATCACGGGTATAGCAGGCTACCCCGTTGGCCATCGGGTGGGCATTGACGAGATTGACCGCGGCGGCGAAGTCCGGCACGCGCACACAGCACAGCACCGGGCCGAAGATCTCCTCGCGGTAAATACGCATCTCGGGCTTTACGTGATCAAAAAGCGTCGCGCCCAGAAAAAAGCCCTGCTCGTGGCCTGCGACGGCGAAGGGCACGCCGGTGACCGGATCGCGACGGCCATCAACAACGAGTTCGGCACCGCTCACGACCCCGTCCTCGATGTAGCCGCGGATGCGATCAAGCGCCGCACGGTTGATCAGCGGCCCCATCTCCGCATCCGGCTGCATGCCCTCAGCGATGCGCAGGTCGCGCGCGCGCGCGGCGAGCTTCGGCAACATCTTCTGCGCGGTGTCACCGACCAGCACGGCCACGGAGATCGCCATGCAGCGCTCACCGGCCGAGCCATAGGCGGCGCCGATCAGCGCATCGACCGCCTGCTCAAGGTCCGCATCCGGCATGACCACCATGTGGTTCTTGGCGCCCCCTAAGGCCTGGACGCGCTTGCCGTGCTCAGCGCCGCGCTGGTAGATGTAGTGCGCGATCGGGGTCGAGCCGACGAAACTCAGCGCACGCACGTCCGGGTGCTCGAGCAGCGCATCAACCGCGACCTTATCGCCCTGCACGACGTTGAACACCCCATCCGGTAGTCCCGCCTGCGACAGCAGGCGCGCCATGAACACCGCTGCGGACGGGTCGCGTTCGCTCGGCTTGAGGACGAAGGTATTGCCGCAGGCGATGGCGAGCGGAAACATCCAGCACGGCACCATGCACGGGAAGTTAAACGGTGTGATGCCGGCAACGACGCCTACGGGCTGACGCATCGTCCAGTTGTCGATGCCGGTGGACACCTGATCGGTAAAGCCGCCCTTGAGCAGCTGTGGGATACCGCAGGCGAACTCGACAATCTCGATGCCGCGCGTGACCTCTCCCTGCGCATCGCTGAACACCTTGCCGTGCTCGCTTGTGATGAGCCGCGCGAGCGCATCGCGCTGCTCGTTGAGCAGCGCGCAGAAGGCGGCGAGCACGCGGGCACGGCGCACCGGTGGCGTCTGCGACCAGCCGGACAGTGCAGCTTTGGCGCTCGTTACCGCCGCCGCGACCTCCGCGCTGGTGGCGAGCGCGACCTCGCACGCCACCGCGCCCGTGGCCGGGTTAAAGACCGGGAGCCTCGCGCCGCCGCCGATGAGTGCGCGGCCGCCGATCCAGTGCGGCACTGTCTCGGCCGCGAGCGACCGCGGCGCTGCGGAACTGAGTTCCGGGGGAAACTTTGCGACTGCCATGAAGGAAATCCGTGCGGTGCCGGGAGGCGCCGATCATAGACCACTTCGCCGGCGCGCCGCATACTCGGCGCCTCGGATGAGCACGCAGCTGCTATTTGCGACACGGGTATACCAGGGGCGGCTGCGGCAGCAGGGCTGGCGGGCACTGAACGCGCGGCTGCTGCGCGAATGCCGGCAGCTGCGCGCGGATGACACCCTCGGGCGACGCTGGTCGGCACGCAACTACCCGGGCGGCTATACCTCTTATAGCTCCGCGCATCGCATGCACCGCCTCTCGCCCACCTTCGCCGCACTCGCCCGCGCGCTCGACCGACACGTCGCCAAGTTCGCCCAGGCGCTCGAGTTCGATCTGCGCGGGCGTGTGCTCACGATGACGGACTGCTGGGTCAACATCATGGGTGCGAGCGCTGCGCACGCGCTGCACCTGCACCCGCTCTCGAGCGTCAGTGGCACGTACTATGTCGCGGTACCCCCGGGAGCGCCCGGCATCAAGTTCGAGGATCCGCGCCTGGAGCGCTTCATGGCCGCACCGCCGCGCCGCATGCAGGCCTCGCGCGCAAACAGAGCCTGGGTGACGCTGCCGGCACGCGCCGGGCAGCTGGTGCTGTTCGAGAGCTGGCTGCGCCACGCGGTGGCGCCGAACCCGCGCACCGCAGAGCGCATCAGCATCAGTTTCAACTACAGCTGGTTCTGAGGCGGCCGCGCGCCGTCAACCCGCGCAATGCCGCCGCGTTGCACTAAGTAACACGGCGTGCTCGCGAACTTGCGGCCGCATGCACAGGACCGATGAATTCAGCCGCCGTTCAGTGTGCGTCGGTCAAGGTGGCGGTAAAGGAGTCAATCCCATGCGCAAATTGATTCGCGGCTTGATCCCGGCACTGGTGCTGACGGTTCTGCCCGTGTTGGCAAACGCCGGCGTGTTCGTGGGCGTGTCCGTCAATATCGCGCCGCCCGTGCTGCCCGTTTACGAGCAGCCGGCGATTCCGGCGCCGGGCTACCTCTGGACTCCCGGCTACTGGGCGTGGGCGCCGAGCGGATACTACTGGGTGCCCGGAACCTGGGTGCAGCCGCCGGCGGTGGGCGTGCTGTGGACGCCAGGCTACTGGGGCTGGGTGAACGGGGCGTACCTGTGGCACGGCGGGTACTGGGGCCCGCACATCGGCTTCTACGGCGGAGTCAACTACGGTTTCGGTTACGGCGGCGTCGGCTACCAGGGTGGTTATTGGCGCGGTGGGGTGTTTCTGTATAACCGCTCGGTCAACAACGTGCGCAATATCAGCGTGACAAACGTTTACAACCGCACCGTGGTCAACAACGTTTCCGTGAATCGTGTGAGCTTCAACGGCGGCGCCGGCGGTGTTGTCGCGCGACCCTCGTCGGCGGAGCTTGCGGCGAGTCACGAGCAGCACGTGGCCTTCACCAGCGCGCAGCGCGAGCACGAGAACATGGCGCGTGCGAATACCTCTTTGCGCGCCTCGGTGAACGGCGGCCACCCGCCGATCGCGGCGACCGCGCGCCCCGGCGCCTTCAGCGCTCACGGCGTGGTCGCGGCCCGCGAACCGGGCGCGAGCCCCGCCGCAGCACCGCCGGCACACAATGAGCATGCCCCGCAGTACGCGGGAGCCCCTCAGGGTGGCGCTCCGCATGCCGCCCATGAGACCCCGGGCGGGGGCGGGCATGCGGGGGGCCACGAGCCGCACGGGGAGCACGACGGCCGCCGCTAGGCGGGGGTTTGCGAAAGAGGCTGCCGAGGCCGCCCGCTAGAGCACGCGCCGCAGCCAGGCGGCGATGTCGGCGACCTCCTGCGGACACACCGAGTGAGGCATGCTGTAGGCATGCCATTCGACCGCATAGCCGGCAGCTTCCAGCTGCCGGCGCGCCTCCGCGCCGAGTACCGGCGCGACCACCGGGTCTTGCGAGCC
The DNA here is from genome assembly GCA_035488075.1 of Steroidobacteraceae bacterium. Lineage (GTDB taxonomy): Bacteria > Pseudomonadota > Gammaproteobacteria > Steroidobacterales > Steroidobacteraceae > 13-2-20CM-66-19. Next base: position 14,411 of record DATHLO010000163.1, read on the forward strand.
GTGCGCGAGGAATATCGGCGTGCTCTGGTTCGCGGCGCTGCGCTCGCTCAGCAGCGTTTCGGCCAGCAGCAGGTAGCAGGACAGTCCCATGATTCCGGCGAGCTTTTCCGGGTAGCGCGTACCGGCCAGGAGCGCCATGGCCCCGCCCTGGGAAAACCCGGCCACGACAATGCGGGAGCTCGCAATACCGCGGACATTCTCGCGCTGGATGAGCGCGGTGATCGTGTCCTGTGATGCGCGGATGCCGCTCTCATCCTCGCGCGTGCGCCGATCGAGGGCCGCGATGTCGTACCAGGCGCGCATGGCGTATCCGGCGTTGAGCGTGACCGGCCGCACCGGCGCGTGCGGAAACACGAACCGCAGCGCGCGCTCTGCCGGTTGCGCGAGTTGCGGCACGATCGGCTCGAAATCGTGGCCGTCGGCCCCGAGCCCGTGCAGCCAGATCACGGCGGCGGCGGGGTTGCGGCCGGTTTCAATCTCCACAGCATCAATCGGCACGGATGACTCCTGGGGCTCTGCGGCTCTGGTGCGGCATGTTAGTGCACTCGCGCTGTCGCGTGCAGCGCGGAGGCTCTAGTGCCGAAGCGCCGGGGCGCCACGCCCCGCCGGCAGGCGCGCCCGCGCCCGCGCGCCGCGCCCCGCGGCCGCACCCTGCCAAGCCTCGCGCAGGGGATTCTGTACCTGCTGTACGCACTGATCATCGCGATTGCGGGAAATTTCGTGTACCAGGTGATCCGCAAGCCGACCGAGCTCTTCTTTCCGGTAAGCGGCGTGCTTTACAAGACTCCGGCGGAGACCTGGCGCGCGTACGCGGACCTGTTTCGCCGCTACGCCACGGTGCACGTGAGCGCGGAGCTGCTCGCGGCACTGGCGCAGGTGGAGGCTTCCGGTAATCCGCTGGTGCGCACCTACTGGCGCTGGGTCTGGCCCGCGACGCCGTTTGATTTCTACCGGCCCGCCTCGAGCGCCGTGGGCATGTACCAGATGACCGATCCCACCTTTCAGGAGGCGCGGCACTACTGCATCCACGCTCACCAGCTCACGCGCGAAGGACCGTGGAACCAGTGGCACTCGTGCTGGTTCAACCGACTGTACCTACGCGTGCTGCCCGGCGATGCCATCGAACTGACCGCGGCAGATCTGGAGGCGAAGGTGAGCGGGATTCTCGAACAGCAGGACAAGCCCGCGCCGGGAGCGCTGCAGCTGCGGCACCTGGCGGCGGTGGTGCACCTGTGCGGGGCAGGGGCGGCGGCCGCGTACGCGCGTCGCGGCTACCACTTCAGCGCAGCGCAGCGCTGTGGCGAGCACGATCCGCGCCAGTACCTTGAGCGCGTTGATACTTTCAGCGCTGAGTTTGCGCGCCTCGCCGCGGAGCATTCGGGCGCTCAGTGATGGTGACCGTCGGGCCCGTGCACGTGACCGTGCGCGAGTTCCTCGGCGGTCGCGGCGCGCACCTCGCCCACCTCGACGTCAAAGTTCAGATGCTGGCCGGCCAGGGGATGATTGCCATCGAGCGTCACCAAGTCACCGGTCAGCTGCGTAACCGTGACCGCGCGCGCGCCGTGCTCGGTCTGCGCCTGCAGGCGCAGGCCCACGCGCACATTGGGTACACCCTTGAGCGTGCGCCGCGGCACGCGCTGCACCAGCCCCTGGTCGTACTCGCCGTAACCTTCCGCGGGCGCGATCTTCACCTGCAGCTTGTCGCCGCTATTCTTCCCGGTGAGTTCGCGCTCCAGACCCGGGATGAGATTGCCGTGACCGTGCAGGTAGGTGAGCGGTTGCCCGTCCGCAGAACTGTCCAGAACTTCCCCCGCATCATTCTTGAGGGTGTAGTGGATACTGACGACCTGATCCTGCGCGATGCTCATGGCGGGGTCCTGTGGGGGTGGGGAACCGGTTCACCGGCGTGGCGGGGGCTTACGCCGTTGCGATCGGCGCGCAATGCACGGGCTGCAAGGATAACATTGCCGCGCTCGCGGCCCAACGCCACACCGGCGCTCCCGCGGGACCACACGGAGAAAGAGCATGAGACACGCGCATCTGGCGATCATCGCCGCCGCCCTAGCGGCCGCAGCGGGCGTGGCGGCGGATCCGGCGCACGATACTGCGAGGACTTCCCCTATGGCAGACAACCCCTTCGCGCAGCCGAGCACGCTCGAATTTCAGCTGCCGCCGTTTGACCGCATCCGCGACAGCGACTATCGACCGGCGTTCGAGGCCGGGATGCGCGAGCAGCTCAGGGAGGTCGCAGCGATCGCGCGCAACCCGGCGCCGCCGACCTTCGAGAACACCATCGTCGCTCTTGAGCGCTCCGGGCAGCTGCTCACGCGCGTGGATAACGTCTTCGGGCGTCTGAACGCCTGCAACACCGATCCTGAGATGCAGCAGATCGACACCGAGATGGCGCCCAAGCTCACCGCCCAGGAAGACGCCATTCACCTTGACCCGGCGCTGTGGGCGCGGGTCGAGGCGCTCTACGCCAAGCGCGACACGCTGCACCTGGATCCGGAGTCGCTGCAGCTTCTGATCCGTTATCACACGATCTTCGTGCGCGCCGGCGCCCAGCTCTCGCCCGCCGACAAGGCGCGCCTGAAGGCGCTGAACGGCGAGATCTCCACCCTCACCACCCGTTTCAAGCAGAACGTGCTCAAGGCGACCGCCGAGGGCGCCGTGGTGGTCGACAGCGTGGCAGAACTGGACGGGCTCACGAGCACGCAGATCGGCGCGGCGGCGCAGGCGGCGGCGGCGCGCGGCCTGAGCGGCAAGTGGCTTATCGCGCTGCAGAACACCACCAACCAGCCGCCGCTCGCGCATCTGACCAACCGCGCGCTGCGCGAGCGCATCTACAAGGCCTCGAGCAGCCGCGGATTCGGCGGCGCCACCGACAACACCGCGGTGATCGCACAGCTGGTGAAGGTGCGCGCCGAACGCGCCGCGCTCCTGGGGTATCCGAGCCATGCCGCCTACCAGCTCGCGGACGAGTCCGCCGGTACGCCCGAGGCGGTGCAGGCGATGATCAGCCAGGTGGCTCCGGCGGCGCTCGCACGGGCGCGCGAGGAGGCCGCCGACATTCAGCGGCTGATCGATTCGCAGGCGGCGGCCGCCGGTACGCCATCCTTTCAGCTGCAACCGTGGGATTGGTCTTTCTACTCCGAGCAGGTGCGTAAGGCGCACTACGCATTCGATCAGGCGAGCGTGGCGCCGTATTTCGAACTCGACCACGTGCTCAAGGACGGGGTGTTCTACGCCGCCCAGCAGCTCTACGGACTCACCTTCAAAGAGCGCCAGGATCTGCCGCGTTACCAGGCGGACGTGCGCATATTCGAAGTCTACGATGCCGACGGTAAGCCGCTCGCGTTGTTCCTGGCCGATTACTTTGCCCGCGACAACAAGCAAGGCGGTGCGTGGATGGCGGCGTACGTGTCACAATCGAAGCTGCTGCGGCACAAACCGGTCGTCGCCAATCACCTGAACATACCCAAGCCCCCGGCCGGGCAGCCGGTGCTGCTCACCTTCGATGAGGTGACGACCATGTTCCATGAGTTTGGCCATGCGCTGCACGGCATGCTCTCGGACGTGCGCTATCCGACGCTCGCCGGCACCGCCGTGCCGCGCGACTTTGTCGAGTATCCCTCGCAGTACAACGAAATGTGGGCGCGTGAGCCGGCAGTGGTGGCCCACTACGCGCATCACTACCAGACCGGCGCCCCCATGCCCCCGGAGCTGCTGGCCAAGGTGCTGGCGGCGCAGCATTTCAACCAGGGCTATGCGACCACCGAGTACATCGCGGCTGCGCTCCTGGATCAGTCCTGGTATCAGATCAGCGCGGCGCAGGCGCCCGCTGCCTCCGGCGTGCCGGACTTCGAACAGGCGGCGCTGCGCGCGAGCGGTCTGGATTACGCGCCGGTGCCGCCGCGCTATCACTCGGGCTACTTCTCGCACATCTTCGAAGGCGGGTACTCGGCTGGCTACTACGCCTACCTGTGGAGCGAGGTGCTGGCGCGTGATACCGGGCAGTGGTTCCATGCGCACGGCGGCCTGACGCGTGCCAACGGTGAGGTGCTGCGTGCCAAGGTACTCTCACGCGGGCGCAGCGAGGATCCGCAGGTGCTGTTCCGCGACTTCTATGGCGGCGCGCCGGAGATCGCGCCGTTGCTCGAGTACCGCGGCCTGAGCGGCGGTTCGGCGGCTGCCGCCGGCGCCGGCCGCTGATCGCCTGGCTAGCGCACGCGGTCGATGGCGGCGATGAGCCGCGCAAAGCACTCGAGCAGGGGCAGTTCCAGCTGGAGCGCGCGCGCCTTCTTGAGGGCGTAGCCGAGGGTCTCATCGACCTCGAGCGGCCGGCCGGCCTGCACGTCCTGCAGCGCTGACATGCGATGCTCGGGGGCACTGAGGCGATATTGCGCACCGGTGCGCAGGATGATCGACACGGCCTGCTCCTCGTTCACCGCGCACAGCGTCGCGGTCGGCAGGATCGCCCGATCGCTCAAGCCGATGCCGAGCGCCTGCGCAAGGCGCCCCATCTCGCGCACCAGCCGCACCAACAGCAGTGCCGAGTCAGGGTCTGACAGGTACTTCCAGGTCAGCGCGCGCGTGCTGACCGCGAGCGCCATCAGTCCCACCCAGCAGCAGAATTTTGACCACTCCAGGGTCACGATCTCGGGTGTCGCCGCGGCGCGCACGCCGGCGGTGTCGAGCGCGCGCGCGAGGCGCTGCGCTCGCGCGCTCTCGCCACCGCCGAGCTCGCCGACCAGGATGTTGACGTTGCGGGTGAAGAGTACCGCGCCATCGCTTAACAGCTCGCCGCTGGTGTCTGCGAGTGCGCCAAGTACGCGCGCGGCCCCGAACACCTCGGTCAGGATCTCGTTCTTGAGCGGGCCGTTCTGAATCGACAGCGTGACCCCGAAGTCTGCATGCCGCAGGGCGGCGAGCGATTGCATCGTGCCGGGCGTCTTGGTTGCGACGATCAGCGTGTCGGCACTGTGCAGCAGCGCCGGCTCGCGCACGGTGCGCACCGCAGTGGTGAATTCGGCCAGGCCGCGGATCGTGATGCCGTGTTCCTCGAGCTGCGTCGCGCGCGCCGCGCGCGCGAGCATCGCCACGCTGTAGCCGGCGCGCGTGAGGTGTGCGCCGACGATCGAGCCCATGGCACCGGCGCCCAGCACTGCGAACTCGAATTGCGCCATCGACGCTGCTTGGTTGGCTGGCAGTGCCGCGCGCGCCTAGAGCGCGTCCGCGATGTCCTGTAGCAGACCTTTGTCTTCGGGCTTGGTCGTCGGCGGGTAGCGCTTGAGTACGGTGCCGTCACGGCCGATGAGGAACTTCTCGAAGTTCCAGGTGATATCCCCGGGCAGTCCGGTCGTGGCGGCGGTGAGGAACTGGTAGACGGGGTGCCGGTGCGGACCGTTGACCTCGAGCTTCTCGCTCAGAGGGAAGCTCACGCCGTATGTCGTGCTGCAGAAGCTCACAATCTCCTCGGCACTGCCCGGCTCCTGGCCTGCGAACTGGTTGCAGGGGAAGCCCACCACGGTGAAGTTCTCCGCCGCGAGCTCACGCTGCAGCTGCTCGAGGCCTTCGTATTGGGGTGTCAGTCCGCAGCGGCTGGCGACGTTGACGGCCAGCGTCACCTTGCCGTGCAGCGGACCCAGAAGATCCGGCGTGCCATCGATGCGGGGTACCGCGAGGTCGTAAAAACCGCTCATACCGACTCTCCCATGCCCTGGGCCTGCGTGTACGATACACCACGCTAAGACTGACGATCCTGTGTCCGGGTCACCGCGCGGAGCTCTCATGGCTGCAGAACTCAACAAGACGGAAACCGCCAAGGTCCTCGAAACCCTCAAGCGCATCCTCGAGCTTGAGCTGGCAGGTCTGGTGCGTTACCTGCATTACAGCTTCATGGTGTTCGGCCACAACCGCATCCCGATCGTCGCGTGGCTGCGCAGCCAGGCGGATGAATCACAGGCGCACGCCGTGCAGGCGGGCGAACACATCACCAGTCTCGGCGGCCATCCGTCGCTGAAAATCGGACCGCTGTTGGAAACGCACAAACACAACGTCGACGAGATCCTGCGCGAGGCGCTTTCTCACGAAGAGGAGAGCCTCGGCGAGTATCACAAGCTGCTCGGGATGGTGGCCGACCGCAACATCATGCTCGAGGAGTATGCGCGCGTGCAGATTGCCGCCGAAACCGCGCACGCCGCGGACATCGGCAAGATGCTGCGCAAGCCCGGCTCGATCACCTGACGCAAGCTGCCTCTTCCGAAAGGGAGAGGTGCGTCGTTCCGGCGGGCCGCGCCGCAGGGGGAGGCGCGTGCCCTTGCAAAGGAACGTGCGCGCCTTCACCTAATGGCAACGCCGCCGTGCGTACACTGCGCGCGCCTTATGTACCACCCAGGATTGCCATCATGGAACTGATCGTCACTTCGCTGTTTGCGGCCACAGCGCTGCTCGTAAGCCACTTCGCCGTACTGTTGCGCAACCGCGTGCGCGACGCGCTGCGCGCGCGGGTGGCTCCCTAGACGACGGCAATACCAGCGCGGCGGCGTTTTCGCCGGCCGCCGCCGAGGCGTATGCTCCGCGCGTGCGCATCTATGCGATCACCAACATCAAAGGTGGCGTGGGCAAGACCACGAGCGCGGTCAACCTGGCCTACCTGAGTGCGGCCGGCGGCTGCGCCACGCTGCTGTGGGATCTTGATTCCCAGGGTGGTGCGACCTATGCGCTGCGCGGCGAGGAGCACGCGCACGCCTCGGCCAAGAAACTGCTGTCCGGCAAGCGTGAGTTACCCGAACTGATCCTCGCCACCGGCTACCCAGGCCTCGACCTGCTGCCCGCGCACTTCTCCTACCGCAATTTCGCCGTGCACCTGGCCGAGCGCCGCCACCCGACCGAACGGCTGCTGAGGATGAGCCGCGCGCTGCGCGAGATCTACGGCGCGCTGTTTCTCGACTGCCCGGCCGGCATCTCGCTGTTGTCCGAGAACGTGCTGCGCGCGGCCGACGTCGTGATCGTGCCGCTGCTGCCGGCGCCGCTGTCGCTGCGCATGCTCAGGCAGCTGCAGGATTTCATCGTCCGCGAGGGCTGGAGCGATCTGACGCTGCTGCCGTTCTTCTCCATGGTCGACCGGCGTCGCGCGCTGCATCAGGAACTCATCGCCAGCGCGCGCGCAGAATTTCCCCACATGCTCGCCACCGAGGTGCCCGACTGGAGCGAGATCGAGCGCATGAG
>DATHLO010000164.1:0-7531 GCA_035488075.1 Steroidobacteraceae bacterium
TGGTCCTATCAAAGCCGCAATCCGTGGCTGGCGGCGGTACAGGACCCGGCTGCCGGTGCCGTGTACAACTTTGGTTTCTCCTACACGCTGCCCTCGACCACCTTCACTTCGGTGCGCGCGGGTATGAACTTCGGCGACATGCAGCTGTCGGCGTTCTGCGAGAACCTGTTTGACTCGCACACCGTCAACAACTACGCCCTGGGTCAGACTAGCGGTAGCTTTACACCGCAACAGAACGCCTACACGTTCACTCCGCGCACCATAGGGCTCACGCTCACCTGGCACAGCCACTAACTCGCGTGTCACGCGCGAGGATGGTAGCTTGGGGGCCCGATGCCCTCAGGCGAGAAACCGGCTGCGTCCGGAGCTGACAGCCGCGCAGATCGGCTGAACACCCGCGCCGCGAGCGTCGTGGGGCTGGCTGTGCTTTGCAGCCGTATCCTCGGGCTTGCGCGCGAGCAGATCTTTGCCGCGCTCTTTGGCGGTGGACGCATCATGGACGCGTTCACCATCGCCTTTCGCATTCCGAACCTGCTGCGTGACCTGTTCGCCGAAGGCGCGCTCTCGACCGCCTTCGTCACGGTCTTCACCCGCACCGCGACGCTTCAGGATGAGGGGGCGGCCTGGCGGCTCGCCAACAAGGTGGCGACGCTCACCGCCGTCACCTTAAGCGCGATCACCCTCCTCGGAATCCTCTGGGCGCCGGCGCTCGTGGCCGCGCTCGCCCCGGGATTTGATCCGCACAAGGCGGAACTGACCGTGATGCTCACGCGCGTCATGTACCCCTTCATCCTCCTGGTGTCCCTCGCCGCCCTCGTCATGGGCATGCTCAATGCCCGCAACGTCTTTGGCATCCCGGCGATGGCCTCGAGCTTCTTCAATCTGGGCTCGATCATCGCCGGCGTGACGCTCGGCTACTGGCTCGATCCAAACTTCGGCGAGCGCGCCATTCTCGGGCTTGCGATCGGCACGCTGGTCGGCGGCGCCCTGCAGCTGCTCGTGCAGCTGCCGACGTTGCGGCGCGAGGGCTATCACTATCACGTGGATTTTGCCTGGCGCGACCCGGGGGTGAAGGCGCTGCTGCGTCTGATGGGACCTTCGGTGATTGCCGCCAGCACGACGCAGGTGAACGTGCTGATCAATTCGGTGTTTGCCTCCGAGCTCGGCGATGGGCCGACGTTCTGGCTGACGGTGGCGTTTCGTCTCATGCAGCTGCCGCTCGGTATTTTCGGCGTGGCGCTCGGCACCGTGGCACTGCCGCTGCTTGCGCGCATGGCGGCCACCGGCAACATGGTCGTGTTCCGCAGCGAGCTGGCGCGCGGTATGCGGCTCGCATTCCTGCTGACCATCCCGGCGAGCGTGGGTCTCATCGTGCTCGCCGAGCCAATCATCTCCGTGCTCTACCAGCACGGGCGCTTCGGGGCCTTTGAGACCGCAGAATCCGCCGGCGCGCTGCGTTTTTATGCCATCGGCCTGTGCGGCTACGCGGCACTGAAGGTGCTGGTGAACGCCTTCTACGCGATCGACCGTCGCAAAACACCGATGGTGGTAAGCGTTCTTGCCGTGGCACTCAATCTCATCCTGAATTTCGTGTTCACGCGCGAGCTCGGGTGGGGCCATCGCGGGCTAGCATTCTCGACCGCCTGCGTGGCCACGAGTAACTTTCTCATTCTTTATTTCCTCATGCGCTCGCACCTCGGGCGCCTGGAGTCGCGCGCGATGGCGACGCTCTTGTGGAAACTCGCGCTCGCCTCGCTGGTACTCCTCGCCGTGTCGTGGGCCGGTGCACATTATCTTCTCGAGAACTGGGCGTCAGAGCCGTTCTGGCCCAAATGCGCAAGCCTGGTGCTGGTGATTGCCGTCAGTGGTGCTGGGTTTTTCCTGTGCGCCAACGCGCTGCGCATCGTGGAAGTCCGAGACATCGTGCAGGCGGTGCGACGGCGGCTGCAGCGCCGGCGTTAAGCGGGCGCTGCGGCGGCGAACTTGAGGCAGCTCGCCAGCACGCGTTCCAGGATGCCGCGTACCGGCGCCGCGAAGGCTTCATCCCAGGCGCACGGCCAGTTGCCCTCGTGCACCGCGTCCAAGGGCTCGCGCAGGTAGCCGCGACAGGCGAGCTCCATCTGCACGGCATGCACGCCCGCCTGCGGACGACCGTAGTGGCGCGTGGTGTAGCCGCCCTTGAAGCGACCGTTGGTTACGCGCGTGTACTCACCCGAAGCGCAGGCGGCCTCGATCTGCGCGGTGAGGACGGCCGAGCAGCTCGCGCCGTCGAAGGTTCCCAGGTTGAAGTGCGGCAGCGTGCCGGTGAACAGCCGCGGAATACACGAGCGGATCGAGTGACAATCGTACAGCACGATCACCGGATGGCGGCCTTGCAGGCGGCGGATTTCCTCTTCGATGGTCCGATGGTAGGGCTCAAAATACGCCTCGCGGCGCGCGGCGACCTGCTCCGCCAGCGGCGCGCGCCTGGTACGGTAGAGCGGCTCCCCGTCGAAGGTGGTGCTCGGGCACAGCTCCGTGGTCGCCTGCCCGGGGTAAAGCGAGGCGCCCGAGGGGTCACGGTTCATGTCGATAACCGAGCGCGAGACGGCGGTGTGCACCAGGCTTGCGCCGAGTTCGGCGGCGAACCCGTACAGCCGCTCGATCCACCAGTCGGTGTCGCGACGGGCGAGCCACGGGGAGACAAACTCGTTCGCCAGGGCCGGGGGAATGTCCGTACCGGTGTGCGGCATGCACAAGAGCAGCGGCGCCGCACCGCGTCGCACGCTGAGCCACGGGGTCTTAAGGTCATCGCTCATGCTCGCCCAAGCTCCCTGAAGGCTGCGCCGCGGGGGCCAATCATCAATAATGTAGCCCATGACGAGCCTGTGGTTTGAATCCGCGTTGCTGCCACAGGGTTGGGCCGCGCAGGTGCGCATCACCGCCGCGAACGGGCACATCGAGCACGTTGCGGTCGGCGTGCCCCCCGCTCCCGGGGACGAGCGCCACGCGCTCGCAGTCCCCGGCATGCCGAACCTCCATAGCCACGCCTTCCAGCGCGCACTTGCAGGGCTCACCGAGCGGCGGGGCAGGCACGCGGATAGCTTCTGGAGCTGGCGTGAGCTCATGTACCAGTTCGTCGAGCGCGTCGAGCCGGACGAACTTGAGGCGCTCAGCGCGCTCGCGTACGCGGAGATGCTCGAGGCTGGCTTCACCCGGGTGGGCGAGTTTCACTACCTGCACCACGATCGCGGCGGCGTCCCGTTCGCCGACCCGGGCGAGCTCGCCGCACGCATTGCCGCGGCCGCCGCGCACACCGGCATCGGGCTCACGCTGCTGCCGGTGTTTTACGCCCACGGCGGCTTCGGCGCAGCGGCTGCGAGCGAGCGTCAGCAGCGCTTCATCAGCGATCCGGCACGCTTCGCCCGCATCCTCGAGGCGAGCCGGGCCGCCGTGCACGGCATCCCCGGTGCGCTCGTGGGCGTGGCCCCGCACAGCCTGCGTGCCGTGGCGCCCGCCGAGCTCGCCGACGTGGTGGCGCTGGGGCGCGGCGGCCCGATCCACATCCATATCGCCGAGCAGCTGCAGGAGGTTGCGGACTGCCTCAGCTGGAGCGGCCGCCGGCCGATCGAATGGCTGCTCGAGCACGCCAGCGTGGACGAGCACTGGTGTCTGGTGCACGCCACGCATGCGACCGACGCGGAGCTCGGCGCGATCGCCGCGCGCCGCGCCGTCGTCGGCCTGTGTCCCATCACGGAGGCGAATCTCGGCGACGGTATCTTTCCGGCGGCCCGCTTTCTTGAGCATCACGGGAGTTTCGGCGTTGGCAGCGATTCCAACATCCGCCTGGATGCCGCCGAGGAGCTGCGGCAGCTGGAGTACTCGCAGCGCCTCGCGCAGCAGGCCCGCAACGTGCTCGCCGGCACGGGGGGCGTTTCCACCGGCCGCCATCTGTTTGAAGCGGCGCTCGCCGGCGGCCAACAGGCACTGGGCACCGCGGCCGGGGTCGCCGGCGCCGCATTGCAAGCGGGCGCGCCACTCGACCTGGTCACGCTGCGGGCCGATGATCCGGCACTCATCGCGCGCCGCGACGATGAGATCCTGGACGGCTGGATCTTCTCGGGCGGCCGTGCGGCGATCGACTGCGTGTGGCGCGCGGGTGTCAGGCTGGTCAGTAACGGGCGACATCGCGAGCGGGAGGCGATCTTGGCGCGTTACGCCAAGGCGCTGCGGCGTCTGCTGGCATAGCGCCTTGTGGCGACGGGGGTAGGGCAAATGCTGAAGAGGATCGCGGGCGTGCTGCTCGCCGTGGTGGGTGCGTTCGCGCTGGGCGGCATCGCGCTGCACCGGCACGAACCGATCAATGCGCTGTGGCTGGTCACCGCCGCGGTGTGCGTGTACCTGCTGGGCTACCGTTTCTACGCCGCCTGGATCGCGACGCGCGTGCTGAAGGTCGATCCGACGCGCGCGACGCCGGCGGAGCGGCTAAACAACGGGCGCGATTTCGTCCCGACCCATCGGGCCATCGTCTTCGGCCATCACTTCGCCGCCATCGCCGGACCGGGGCCGCTCGTGGGCCCGACACTCGCAGCGCAGTTCGGCTACCTCCCCGGGACGCTGTGGATCCTCGTGGGCGCGGTCTTCGGTGGCTGCGTGCAGGACATGACGATCCTGCTGCTGTCCACGCGCCGCGACGGCCGCAGTCTTGGGCAAATGGCGCGCGATGAGTTCGGGCCCGTCGGCGGCTTCGCCGCACTGATCGGCACGCTCCTGATCATGGTGATCCTGAGCGCGGTGCTCGGGCTCGTGATCGTGAACGTGATGAAGCACAGTCCCTGGGCGACCTCGACCGTGCTCGCCACCATCCCGGCCGCGATCCTGGTGGGGCTCTACCTGCGGATCTGGCGCCCGGGCAGGGTGCTCGAGGCGACGCTGTTCGGCGTCGTGCTCATCCTGCTCGCACTCGTCGGGGGTGGCTGGATTGACCACCAGCCGCAACTGCGTGGCCTCTTCGACTACTCGGGAATCACGCTGGCCGGTTTCATCATCGCCTATGGGTTCTGCGCGGCGGTCCTGCCGGTGTGGCTGCTGCTCGCGCCGCGCGACTACCTGTCCACCTTCCTCAAGCTCGGCACGGTCATCCTGCTCGCGATCGCCATCGTGCTGACGCATCCGCAGATCAAGATGCCGGCGCTCACCCCGTTCGTGGACGGCAGCGGGCCGCTCTTTGGCGGCAAGGTGTTTCCGTTCGTCTTCATTACGATTGCCTGCGGGGCGATCTCCGGCTTTCACGCGCTGATCGCCAGCGGCACGACACCGAAGCTCATCAGCAGCGAGGCGGACGTGCGGCTCGTCGGCTACGGCAGCATGGCGCTCGAGTCCTTCGTCGCGATCATGGCCCTCATTGCCGCAACCCTGCTCGATCCGGGCGTCTTCTTCGCCATCAACAGCGCCGCAGGCGTGGTCGGTGCGACGCCCGAGGCCGCCGTGCACACGATCAGCGCCTGGGGCTTCCCGGTGAGCGTCGAGCAAATGCGCGCACTCGCCGCCTCCATGGGCGAGCAGACGCTGTTCGCGCGTACCGGCGGGGCGCCCTCGCTCGCGGTGGGCATGGCGAGCATTTTTGGCTCAACCTTCGGCCAGGGGCTGCTCGCGCTCTGGTATCACTTTGCCGTCATGTTCGAAGCGGTGTTTCTGCTCGCCACGCTCGATGCCGGCACGCGCGTCGGGCGCTTCATGGTGCAGGACCTGCTCGGGCGTGTATGGCAGCCGCTCGGGCGCACCTCCTGGTACCCCTCGGTGCTGCTGTCCAGCGCGCTCATCGTCGCCGCCTGGGGTTATTTTCTCTACATCGGTGTCATCGATCCGAACGGCGGCGTCAATATCCTGTGGCCGCTGTTCGGCATCTCCAATCAGATGCTCGCCGCCATCGCGCTCTCGATCGCAACCGGCATCATCGTGAAGTCGACCAAGCCGCGCTATGCACTGGTGACGCTGCTGCCGCTGGCGTGGCTCGCGGTCATCACCAGCACCGCGGCGTGGCAGAAGATCACGAGTCCGGATGTGCGTATTGGTCTGTTCGCCGCGGCGCGCGATCTGGCCGACAAGCTCGCCGCCGGTGCGCTGCCGCCGGAGCGGGCCGCGGTTGCGCCGCAGCTGATCTTCAATCAGCGCCTCGATGCGTGGCTCGCCATGCTGTTCACGGCGATCCTGTGGTTCGTGATCATCGATATGGCGCGCATCTGTCTGCGGCGCCTGCGCGGCATGCCGCTGCGGGTGAATTCCGAGGCACCCTACCGTGCGAGCCAACTGCAGGCCGCCGTGGCCGAGGGGCCACCGTGAGGGCGCGCGGCATGTTCACGCGCGTCGGCCTCGTTGGCTGCGTGCGGGCGACTTGGGCGTGGCTGCGGGCCGCGAGCGGCGATGATGCCTACGAGCGCTATCGACGCCACCATGGCGCCTGTCATGCGGCGGTCCCGCTCATGGGACGGCGCGAGTTTTATGCCGAGGAACAACGGCGCAAGTGGAGCGGCGTCAGCCGCTGCTGTTAGGCTGAGCCGCACACGTGCCGAGGCTCCCGGCTCCTGCGAAAGCTGCCGAACCGGGCGAAAGTACCCGGAAATGTTAATATCGCGCGCTTAGCTTTGGGCGCCTGAGCGGTGCGCCGGCTCCCGTGGAAGGACGGACATGTCACTGAAAATAATGATTCTCGGCGCGAACGGCTTCATCGGTACGGCGCTCACCAACGCGATCCTGAAGGCACGCGACTGGGATGTCTACGGCATCGACCTGTCGGACAACAAGCTCGGGTCGCTGACGCAGAACGACCGCTTCCACTTCGTGGAAGGCGACATCACGATCAACAAGGAGTGGGTCGAGTACCACGTCAAGAAGTGCGACGTGGTCGTGCCACTCGTGGCGATCGCCAATCCGGCGCAGTACGTGACGCATCCGCTGCGGGTGTTTGAGCTCGACTTCGAAGCCAACATCGACATCGTGCGTCACTGCGTCAAGTACAACAAGCGGCTCATCTTCCCCTCGACCTCGGAGATCTACGGCATGTCGCCCGACCCGGTGCTCGATGAGGAGGCAAGCCCGCTGATGTACGGCCCGATCAACAAGCAGCGCTGGATCTATGCCGCCTCCAAGCAGCTGCTGGATCGCGTCATCTACGCCTACGGAGTGCGGGACAATCTCGACTACACGCTGTTCCGGCCTTTCAACTTCATCGGCCCGAATCTGGACAACGTCGAGGAGCCCAAGGAGGGCAGCTCGCGCGTGTTCACGCAGTTTCTCTCCAACGTGCTCTACCGCCGTCCGATCAAGCTCGTCGACGGCGGCAGCCAGAAGCGCTCCTTCAGCTTCATCGATGACGCCGTTGAGGCGCTCTTGACCATCCTGGAGAACAAGAACGGCTGCGCCACCCGGCGCATCTTTAACATCGGTAATCCCGGCAACTGCATCTCCATCCGCGATCTCGCGCAGCGCACCATCCGGATCGCGCAGGAGTTCCCCGTGCTGCGCGAGAATGCCAAGGCCACCGAAATCGTGG
>DATHLO010000165.1:0-3714 GCA_035488075.1 Steroidobacteraceae bacterium
GATGCGGATGACGTTCAGACGATGGTAGAGATCCTCGCGGAACAGACCGCGCGCCAGGCGGTCCTCGAGCGCCTGGTGCGTGGCGGCGATGACGCGCACGTCGACGCGGATCGGGGTCTGGCCGCCGACGCGGTAGAACTCTCCTTCGGCGAGCACGCGCAACAGACGTGTCTGCAGCGGCAGCGACATGTCCCCGATCTCATCCAGGAACAGCGTGCCGCCGTCGGCCTGCTCGAAGCGGCCCCGGCGCTGCGTGTCCGCGCCGGTGAACGCGCCGCGCTCGTGGCCGAAGAGCTCCGACTCCAGAAGATCCGTCGGGATCGCCGCGGTGTTGAGCGCGACGAAGGGTTTGCCGGCGCGCGGACTGTGCTCGTGCAGGGCGCGCGCCACCAGCTCCTTGCCCGTGCCCGACTCACCGGTAATGAGCACCGTCACGCTCGAGCGGGCGAGCCGGCCGATGGCGCGGAACACCTGCTGCATCGCCGGTGCGCGCCCGAGCAGCTCCGGGATGCGCGGAGTGCCAGCGGCATCGCCGCTGCCCGGCGCGGCGCCGTTGGCCGCGCGCCGCACGAGCGCCACCGCCTTGTCGATGTCGAAGGGCTTGGGTAAGTACTCGAACGCCCCACCCTCGTATGCGGAGACGGCACTGCCCAGGTCCGAGTGCGCGGTCATGACGATCACCGGCAGCGACGGACGTGCATCGCGGATGAGGCGCAGAAGCTCAAGCCCCGAGGCGCCCGGCATACGGATGTCGGTGATGAGGACGTCCGGGGACTCGCGGCGCAGAGCCGCGAGCGCCGGCTCCGCGGCCTCGAAGGCGCGCGGCGCCATGCCGTCGTTGCGCAGGGCGCGTTCCAGCACCCAGCGGATGGAGGCATCGTCATCGACCAGCCAGACACGTAACGCTGTGTTCATGCATCCTCTCCCAGGGGCAGGAGCAGTGTGAACACCGTGCGCCCCGTTTCGCTTTCAAATTCGATGATGCCGCCGTTGCGGGTGACGAGTTCCTGTGCCACCGCGAGCCCCAGGCCCGTGCCGTTGGCGCGCCCGGTGACGAGCGGATAGAAGATCGAGGAGCGCAGGTGTGCGGGCACTCCCGGGCCGCTGTCCTCGATCTGCACGCTCGCGATCAGGCGGTGCTGCACCGAGCCGATGCTCACGTTCGAGCGTGCGCGCGTGCGCAGCACGATGCGCCCGAGAACTCCCTGCGCCTGCAGCGCGTTGCGCGCCACGTTCAGCAGGGCCTGGATCATCTGGTGGCGATCGAGCATGGCATTGGGCAGGCTCGGGTCGTAATCGCGCTCGATCACGACCCCGCTCGCCGCTTCCGCGCGCAGGAGGTGATACACGTGCTCGCAGATCTCGTGCACGTTGAGCGAGCTCTTGGAGGGGGCGCGCGTGGGACCGGACATCGAGTCGACGAGCGCCGTGAGCCGGTCTGCCTCCCCGATGATGAGCTGCGTGTATTCGCGCAACCCTGCGGCCGGCAGTTCCCGCTCGAGCAGCTGCGCCGCCCCACGCAGGCCCCCGAGAGGGTTTTTGATCTCGTGCGCGAGCTGCCGAACCATGAGGCGGCTGCCGTCCAGGCGTGCGAGCAGATCGTTCTCGCGCGAGATCCGCTGCCGCTGGGTGGTGTCGGCGATCTCGAGCAGTAGCTGCGTACCGGTGAGCCCGCTGAAGGGCGTGATCGTGACATCAAGCGTACGCACCTCGCGCGGCGCACCGGCCGGACGCAGCGCCACCTCGCGATCGGCGATGCTCTCGCCCGTCTCAAGCGCTCGCCGCAGGATGCGGCTCAGGCCTTCCGCGTCGTGCAGGAAATCGGTGAACGGGCGGCCGCGCGCCATCTTCAGGCTAAAGGCGAGCAGATCCTGCGCGGCAACGTTCGCATACACCGGGCACAGCTGTGCATCGAGCATCACGATGCCGGTGGCGAGCGCATCGAGCAGATCCGCCGCATCAAAGTGCGCAAGCGCCGAAGGGGCGGCCTGTTCAAGCGCCATGAGCATCCCGCCCCGCCTGCGGCGGGGCGCACGCGCGGTGCGCGCGCTTCAGTGCGGCTTGATGGGGCTGACCGGGTTCTGCGTCGAGGGCTGGCTCACGCTGAAGGTCACGGCCGGGGTCTGGCACATGAGCGCGCCCGTGCCAGCGCGCACCACCGCCTGAAGCGTATGCGTGCCGCGCTCGACCGGGGAGAGCGTGAACTGGGTGCCGACGGGCTGGGCGTTGTTGAGCGGCGCGCCGTCCAGCATGAGAAAGATCTGATCCCCGGGATGCAGCGACGGGTCGGTGCGCACCACGATACTCAGGGAGTCGGCATTGGGGTAATTCTGATTGTCGGCGGGCTGGGCGATCGCGCAGCCGGCGTAAGCGGCCGGCGCAGCACCACCGCCCGAGGGCGCGGGCTGCCCGCCGCCGCCCGCATCGTACGGGCCAGACTTGTAAGTCTGCACCGCCTGCACGTGCACCTTCTCGGCGTTCGGGTGCGGCTGATCCGAGTAGTGGACCACGCCGTCCTCGTCGGTCCACTTGTACACCGTGGCCGCGAGCACGACCGAACAGGCGAGCGAGATTAAGGTAAACAGAAGTATGCGCATCGTGGGCCAGCATAACCCCCAAGGCGCCGCGGAACAAAAGCGGGTAGCGGCGTTTTGTGAACACCGCTACCCGCGCCCCTTTCCCCCGCACGCCTGCAGGGCGGCCACGGCACGGGCCGCCCCTGCGAGGCGTAAGTGAGAACCCTCTCTGTCGCATGACCTGATCAGCAGCTGTAATACAGCTCCAGCTCGATCGGATGCGTGGACATGCGGAATTTCGTCACCTCCTGAAGCTTGAGGTTCATGTACGCATCGATCACGTCGTTGGTGAACACGCCGCCGCGCGTGAGGAACTCGCGATCCTTGTCGAGTTGCTCGAGCGCCATGTCGAGGGAGTGGCACACGGTGGGGATGTGCTTCGCCTCCTCGGGCTCGAGGTCGTAAAGATCCTTGTCGGCCGGGTCGCCCGGATGGATCTTGTTCTGGATGCCATCGAGGCCGGCCAGCATCATCGCCGTGAAGGCGAAGTACGGATTCGCGCTCGAATCCGGGAAGCGCACCTCGATGCGGCGCGCCTTGGGATTGGAGACCCAGGGAATGCGGATCGAGGCGGAGCGGTTGCGCGCGGAGTAAGCGAGCATCACCGGCGCCTCGAAGCCCGGCACCAGGCGCTTGTAGCTGTTGGTGCCGGCGTTGGTGAAGGCGTTGAGCGCCTTGGCGTGCTTGATGATGCCGCCGATGTAATAGAGCGCCAGGTCCGAAAGCCCGCCGTACTTGTCACCGGCAAAGAGCGCCTTGCCCTCCTTCTGCAGCGACTGGTGCACGTGCATGCCGCTGCCGTTGTCCCCGACCAGGGGTTTGGGCATGAAGGTGGCGGTCTTGCCGTAGCCGTGCGCCACGTTGTGCACGGCGTACTTCAGCAGTTGCACCTGGTCAGCCTTGTAGACGAGCGTGCCGGCGCCGATGCTGATCTCCGACTGTCCGGCCGTGGCCACCTCGTGGTGATGCACCTCCACTTTCAGCCCGAGCTCCTCGCAGGCAAGACACATCGCCGAGCGGATATCCTGGAAGGCATCCACCGGGGGCACCGGAAAGTAGCCGCCTTTGATGCCGGGGCGGTGGCCCTTGTTGCCGTCCTGGTAATCGGTGCTCGAGTTCCACGCGCCCTGCACCGAGT
>DATHLO010000166.1:0-13510 GCA_035488075.1 Steroidobacteraceae bacterium
CTCACCGGCGGCCAGGGCGCCTACACCATGGAGCTCAGCCACTACGATCCGGTGCCGCCGCGCAAGCAGCACGAACTCGCCCAGGCGTGGCGTCCGCGGGCCGAGGAGGAGTGAGACCGCCTCCGCAGCTTTGCCAACTCACCCCTTGTCATAACGCCGCAACCTCTTTAACCGCGCGCGCGCCTGCGTGACACTGCGCGCGTTCGTACGTGAGGAGTGGCGGTATGCGTGCAGCTCTGGTGGGCGCACTGGCAATCACGGTCTTTGTGCTGCTGGCAGCACCGGGCGGCGGCGCGGCGCGCCCAGGCGTGTCCTGCCCGACCAGCGCCGGCATGCAGGACGCCAGCAAGCGCAGCAAACCCAGTTCCTTCGCACCCCGGCCGCGCCCCGAGCACAACGCCTACGGCGCGCCGATCGGCGACACGATTCTGACCAAGCGCGTGAAAAAGAAGCCCAGCGGCACCGCCCCGGCACCGCTGTCTGCGTCTTAACGAAAAGGCCTCGCGCCGTGCCTGAGCAAAGCGGCGGCCGCCTGCATCGTGGGTATGCCTACAGTGGCTGCAGGAGCGGGCGTTTGCCTGCGAGCCTTGCGCCGCCCTCCCTGGCGAGCAGGCGCATCATGCGCGCGCGCAACATGAGCAGAAAATACCCGGCCCCGCAGGCAAAGCGCACCTTGCCACGGCGCAGTGCCGGCCAGGCCTGACGGCCTACGATCATCTGCGCGGTGATCCGTTCGATCTTCATCGGGAGCAACCACAAAAGAGCGAGGACGGCCAGACACAGCGTCTTGCTGTGAAATGCGCGTGGCATGGGGTAGCCCCACGCCAGGAAATTTCGCTGCAGCAGCGCGAAGATCAGCATGCGGTCGGCGCGATTGAGATTAATTGAACGCCGCTGTGCGTTGCTCGGATTGGCCCCGACCCAGGACTTGTCGCCGTTTCTCCACACGAAAGGGCGGCCGTTGAAGGTGCTCTCGAGCATGCTGGAACGAAAGGCGATCCCCAACCACGGCGCCAGACGCCGCATGGTCGCCTCCGGCCGCACGTGCAGATCCTCGAAGCGTATCGCGCAGGTACGCTCGTGCATGCCGAGGTACGGCCGGTCCGAGCACAGCAGGGTGCGCATGGTTTCCGTTGCCGGATGCACATAGCGCAATGCGAGATCGAGGCGGTGCCGGCGCACCTCACTTTGCATCGCCACCTGGCGCTCGAACCAGGAGTCGACGGTGGAAATCGGGTCGCGAATCGTATGGATGAAAAGTCCCTGGGGAAAATCGGCCCTGAAAAGCTGCGCGAGCTCGTCATCGGTCTTGTGCTGCGCGTAGACGATGAGCGGGCGTGGGTCCGCGGGGCGCTGCCCGCGCGCGAGCGCATAGGCGACGTGCAGCAGCTGGAAGAAGCGCTGACGCGTGTCCAGCCAGGCCCCCGGGCGGTCACCGTACGCGACGAACAGGGCGTGCACGGCTGCGTAGTAGTGCGCGGACTCGATGGCATATTCGCCGGTAAAAAAATCTACCGACGGCCCGTACGTGTTCGGGACGTAGGTGGGGTAGGCGAGTAGCTTTTCCCACACCGTCAGCGAGGCAAACTGGCCCCAAAAAGGATAGATGCCGGCCGCGCATTCCCGCGGCAGCATCACTGCCTGATCGTGGCCATCCAGGTAGCTGGCCAATAGGAACGAACCGCTGCGTCCCCAATAGCAAATGTTCACCGCGCGCTGCATGGCAGGCACGTCGTAGCACTGCAGCAGCTCCAGCTTGCACGCTGCGAGGTCGGCCGCCAGCTGCGCCTGCTCGCGGTAGGCGGCCCAGGCGCGCTGTAACAGCGGACTCGTGCTGCCCTCGAGTGCGAGCGGCACGCTCATGGCCGCCGCCGCGCGCGCGCTCGCGTTCATGCGTGCCGCGCCACCAGGACCCGGCCGCAGGCTACCGAATCGATGTTCTTTTCTCGCGGTGGAGTTTTTGTTCGCATAGTCAGGCGAGTACCCCGACACCCATGGTCAGGCACTGCCCGATGCTATGTCCCGTGTTTGTAACATAAGGAAAAAATATCTGTGATCTGAAGCTCATGAGGCTGCGGTGAAATTCGCCAGCAGGCAGAGATCCGCACCCTTGGCGCCGCCCGGAGCACATACGGGCAACAATTGAATGTGCGCCGCGAGCGCGGCCCTTGGTGGCTCAGGCGTTGGCTCAGTGCGGCTCCCGGCCGTTCGGCCGCCTACGCCGCAGGGCCTCTAGGGCGACGGCTTTTTCCAGCTCACCGTGTCCCCGATCTTCAGGCCCAGCTTCGCTGCGGCGCCCCCCTTGAGTTCGAGCACGGCGGCGACGGGTGCGCCGGAGCTCAGCGGCTCGAGCGAGAGCGGATGGGCGCGCTCGATGATCTTCGTCACGCGCCCGTCGGTGCCGATGAACAGCATGTCGAGCTCGATGTAGGTGTTCTTCATCCACATGCTCTCCAGGCGCGGCGGCGCCAGCGGGAACACCATGCCCTCGCTCTCGGGCAGATCGCTCACGAACATCAGTCCCTGCTCGGAGCGCTGCGGCGTGTCGGCGACCCACACCCGGAAGGTGTGCGTCTTGGCGGGCGGCGGCGCGGTGATGGTCAGTTCGGTGCGCGGATAAGTCGCCAGATCCAGCGGCACACCGGAGGATTGTGCGCGCGGCGGGGGAAAGGACGGCACCGCCAGCAGCGCGAGCAGCGTGAGGGCGCCGGCCGCGGCTGCGGGTGCGAGGGTGTGCCAGCTTGCCTGTGCCATGTGGTGCTAAGGTCCTAGAGCTTCTGTACCGGGGGTTGGGGCGCGGGGTCCTCCGCCGGCGTGTCTGCAAAAACGGCGCTGCCGGCGAAATCGAAACTGCTGACGAGAATGCGCGCGTCGCTGTTGAGCGTGCTCGCCGGGGCGATGCAGAAGCCGCGCGCGACGATGCGCCAGGCGCGTACCGTGCCGCCGAGTGCGCCCAGGCGCTCCTGCTTCAGCTCATCCACCGTGCAATGATCGTCGCCGCGCGTGGCGAACAGGCGATTCTCGCCCTCGAAGATCACCGTGAGGTTCGTCGGCAGCTCATGCCCGGCGCGTCCCTCGTGCACCGCCTCGACGCCGAACACCAGACGCAGGCGCCGGCCGTCGGCGTGCGCAGGACCTGCGAAGGCGACGCGCAGGCCGCTGCCGTCGGGCCGCGGTCCGCCCTCGCACTGCATCTCCGCGTTGTGCCAGTTCACATCGACATTCATCGCGCCGCGGATACGGGCGCGCAGGTAGCCGTTACCGGTGGTGAGGCAGCCGTGCGCGCCGGCCACCGGGTGATCAGCCGATCGGCTGAGCGGCGCGCCCGCGAGCCACGCGGCCGCGAGTATCAGCATCAGGGCAGGGCGGATTCGCATGCGGCAAGTTTAGCCTGCCGCGCGGCCACTCCCTCAAGTCACGCGCCCGGCACGACCAGCAGCGACTTGGCGAGCCGGGCGTGGCCGCGGATGAGCGCGCGCGCCAGGTGCATCAGCAGCGTGAGAATGATGAGGCCGGCGCCGAACAGCAGCGTCGCCGAGAGCAGCGGATGCTCCATCGACCAGGCGCTGCCGACCCCGTTAAACAAGGTGACATCGTTGGTGAAGTCCCAATGCACCCAACCCAGGCGCTGTCCCAGGAGCAGCAGCGGCGTGCCGATGAAGGTCGCGCTGATGGCGAGCCCGGTCACTGCCACGGTGAAGTAGATGATGCCGAGGGGCAGCATGACGAGCAGGTACGCGAGCGTCGTCCAGGTGCGCAGGTCCTTGAGCATCTCAAGAATGCGGGCCCACCAGCTGGCCGCAGGTCCCGGGTGCAGGGGGCGTCGCGGCATGCGCTCGCCCGTGATGGCTTCCAGCAGGCGCCCCTCGCCGAGGGCGATGACGCGCGCGATGCCGATGAAGACGAGGAAGAAGGGCACGCCGATGATGAGGATCGCAAACCCGGCCGAGAGCGAAAGTCCGGCGACCACGAAGGTGAAATACACGATGCCGGTTGCGAGCGTCAGCAGCATGAAGAAGAGCGAAGAGTAGGCGCGCGGGTCCAGGTACACGCCGAAGAAGCGCGCGAGCGCCGTGCTCTTTGCCGTGACCTTCGCGCCGGGCGACTTCAGTGCCGCCCGCACCTTCGCTTCGGTGTCGCGGTAGGCGGCGGCGACTTCCTCGGGGGCTCCGTAGGTGCTCGCGATGAGCTCGAGCACGTCCGATTCGCTCTTGTCCGGGTGGGCCGCCACTTCCGCGCGCAGATACTCCTCCGCATCGTAGAGCGCGTCCTGAATCAGTGCCGCGTCCTGGCCGGCGAGTGCGAGGCGCAGCTGCTTGAGGTACTCATCGATCGAGCGGGGAGCGTTCATGCGTCAGTTCCTTCGATAAAGCGATCGACAAAGCCGCGTGTCTGGCGCCAGATCTCGCTCCACTGCGCGAGCATCGCGCGGCCCTCATCGGTGATGCGGTAATAACGTCGCGCCGGGCCCGCGTACGAGGGCACGACACGGCTGGTGAGCAGACCCTGGGCCGCGAGGGCCCGCAGCACCGGATAAACCGTGCCTTCTTTAAAGAGCGCTTCGCCCTGATTGGCTTTCTGCAGCCGCTTGGCGATCTCATAGCCGTACAGATCTTCCGAGGTGCGCCCGAGGACCCCGAGCAGCACGAGCGCCACCAGACCCCCGTTGAGGTCTTTCTGGAACTTGCGCGCCTGGGTATCATCCATCAGCTAGTACTATTAACTATATAGTACTAGCTGTCAAATAGTATTGTGGTTTGAAAAGAGCGGCCCCTCGACCGCAGGGGCCTTGCCCGGGGAGCGTTGCGCAGCCGCGCGCAAAAAAAGCTCATTCCGGGGCCCGCACACGAGGCTGCTAGACTTTCCGACGCCCGCACGCCTCTCCGAAAGCCACTGATGCGCAATTCGCTCCTCGAAGTCACCCCGGTCATCCCGGGGAGCCTGTCGCGTTTGACAGAACTCGCCGGCAATCTGTTTTTCAGCTGGCACCGCCCGATACGCGCGTTGTTCGAGGATCTGGACCCGGAGCTGTGGAAGCAGACGAACGGTAATCCGCGCCTGGTGCTCCGCTGCGTCAGTCAGAGCGTGCTCGAGCGCTGCGCGCACAATGAGACGTATCTGGCGCGCTATCACACCGCGCTCGAGGTACTCGACGCGTACGTGCACGTCCCGGCGCCACCGGCGGAGGAGCCGCTGGTCGGGTACTTCTGCGCCGAGTACGGCTTTCACGAGAGCGTGCCCACCTACTCGGGCGGTCTGGGCGTGCTCGCCGGGGATTACTGCAAGGCGGCGAGCGATGAACGGGCGAATTTCGTCGGCGTGGGACTGCTCTACGAGCAGGGCTACTTCACGCAGACCGTCGACAACGATGGCGCGCAGCACGCCGACTACGTGGAACGCGATCCGCGCGATCTGCCGGTCGAACCGGAGCGCAACGCCGCCGGCGAGTGGGTCAAGATCATGGTGCGGATCGGCGCGCGCGATGTGGTGGCGCGCGTGTGGAAGGCGCAGGTGGGGCGCGTCGCGGTCTACCTGCTGGACACCAACTGCACCGAGAACGCGCCCTCGGACCGTGACATCACCCACCGCCTCTACGGCGGGGATGAATCCACCCGCGTGCGCCAGGAGATGATCCTCGGCATCGGCGGAGTGCGCGCGCTGCGCGCCCTGAAGATCCAGCCGGCCGTGTGGCACCTGAACGAGGGCCACGCCGCCTTCCTCATCCTGGAGCTGCTGCGCGAGTATCTTGGCCAGGGGCTGCCGTTCAACGCGGCCCTGGAAGCCGTCGCCGCCGACTGTGTGTTCACCACCCACACGCCCGTCGCCGCCGGGCACGACGCCTTCGGGCCGGACCTGATCGTGCAGCACTTCGCGGACTTCATCCGCGAGCTGGGCATCCCGGCCGAGCGCTTCCTCGAACTCGGCCGCGCGCCGGGGGCGCCGGGGCTTTTCAATATGACGCGCCTTGCCTTGAACGGCGCACGTCACATCAACGGCGTCAGCCGCATTCACGGCGCGGTGTCGGCCAAGCTGTGCGCGGACCAGTGGCCGGAAGTGCGCCCGGAGGACAACCCGGTCGGCTGGGTGACCAACGGCGTGCACGTGCCGACCTTCCTGCACCAGCGCTGGATGGACTTCTTTGACCGCGAACTCGGGCGTGAGTGGCGCGAGCGGCTGCGGGACGTGGAGTTCTGGCGCGCGCTCGAGACCGTACCCGATGAGCGTTACTGGACGACCTCGCAGGACGTCAAGGCACGCATGCTCGCGAGCGTGCGCGAGCGGCTGCGGCGCGAATACCAGCGCAAGGGCCTAAGTCCGGCGCAGCTGCGCCACGTGACGCGCTTCCTGGATCCGCAGCGCCCCGAGATCCTCACGCTCGGTTTTGCACGGCGCTTCGCCACCTACAAGCGCGCGACCCTGCTGCTGCGCGACCGTGCGCGCCTCGCGCGCCTGGTGAATCATCCGCAGCACCCGGTGGTGCTCTTGTTCGCCGGCAAGGCGCACCCGGCGGACGAGCCGGGCAAGTACGTGCTGCGCGAGATCCGCCAGCTGATGATGAGCGAGGAGTTCGCCGGCCGCATCGTGTTCCTCGAGGACTACGATCTGCAGCTCGCCCGCAGCCTCGTCTCCGGCGTCGATGTGTGGCTGAACAATCCGATCGCGCCACTGGAGGCGAGCGGCACCTCCGGCATGAAGGCGGCCATCAACGGGCGCCTGAACCTGAGTATCCTCGATGGCTGGTGGGCGGAGGGCTGGATGCAGGACAACGGCTGGGGCATTCCCCCCGCCTCGGTGCAGGATCCGGAGCGTCGCGATGCGCTCGAGGCGGAGCTGATCCTCGGGGCGCTGGAGGAGGAGGTCGTGCCGCTTTACTACGGGCGCGACGAGGCCGGGATGCCCGGCTCCTGGGTGCGCTTCAGCAAGCGCGCGATGATGAGCGTCATACCGCGCTTCAACATGCGCCGGGTGCTGTTTGACTACACGCAGGGCCTTTACCGGCCCGCGGCCGCGCAGTCCCGCCGCCTGGCCGCGGACGGCTTCACCGGCGCGCGCACGCTCGCGGAGTGGAAGCAGCGGGTGCGCCAGGCGTGGCCGCGCGTGAGCCTGAAGCTCCTCGCCGATGCCACCCGCGACCTGCCGCGCGGGGAGCGGCTGCGGCTGCGTGTTGCGGCGGGCCTGAACGGACTGTCCCCGGCGGACGTGCGCGTCGAGTTCGTCGCCCGCCGTCTCCTGCCCGAGGCCGACTTTGAGCCCCCGCCGCTGTCCTCCTACGACCAGCCGCCGCGTGCGGGCCTGTGGCACGCCGCCTTCGCCGCCACCGAGGAGCACGACGGCGACGGCGCGCTCATCTTCGCGCTCGACATCGAGCCGCCCGAGTGCGGCCAGTTCCGCACCGAGGTGCGCATCTACCCCTGGCACGAGCTGCTGTCGCATCCGTACGAGCTCGGTTTAATGAAGTGGCTGTAGTGCGCGAGCGCCCCGAGGTTGCGCGCACGACGCCCGTTGCGGTGTAGTAACGCTCATGCAGCGCCAGCCCGCCCGCGCCTCCTCCGGCCGCTACGTCAGCCGCCTCACGGGCGGTACGCTTGCGATCATCATGGCGGGGGGACGCGGCGAGCGGCTGCACGACCTCACCGCCCATCGCTGCAAACCCGCCACGCCCTTCGGGGGCAAGTTCCGCATCATCGATTTCGTGCTCTCCAACTGCGTGAACTCCGGGATCCGCCAGATCTCGATCCTGACGCAGTACAAGGCGCAGTCCCTCATCCAGCACGTGCAGCACGGCTGGAGCTACCTGCGGGGCGAGTTCGGCGAGTTCATCGAGGTGGTGCCCGCGCAGCAGCAGCTCGGCGACAGCTGGTATCGCGGCACCGCGGACGCGGTGCGCCAGAACATGGAGCTGATCCTCGCGCACCGACCCAAGCATGTGCTGGTGCTCGCCGGGGACCACATCTACAAGATGGATTACGGCCCGATGATCGCCTATCACGTGGAGAAGGGCGCCGACATCACGGTGGGGGTCGTGGAGGTACCGGCGCGCGAGTCGCGCAATTTCGGCGTGCTCACCGCCACCGAATGGAACCGGGTCACCAAGTTTGCCGAAAAGCCGGCGCAGCCGGATACGCTCGCCGGCCGACCGGAGGTGATCCTCGCCTCCATGGGCATCTACATCTTCAACTCGCGCCTGCTCGAGAGCGTGCTGGCGGCCGATGCAGCGGATGAATCCTCGGCGCACGATTTCGGCAAGAACGTTCTGCCGACGGCGATTGCGGGCAACCGCCAGGTGTTCGCCTATCCGTTCCAGGACGTGAAGACGCGCGCGCAGAGCTACTGGCGCGACGTCGGCACGCTCGACGCTTACTTCGATGCGAACCTCGAGCTCGTGCACGTGCGCCCGGAGCTCAACATCTACGACCAGGACTGGCCGATCTGGACCTACCAGGTGCAGCAGCCGCCGGCCAAGTTCATTCTCGACGAGGACGGGCGCCGCGGGGCTGCGATCAACTCGATGGTTTCCGGCGGTTGCATCATCTCCGGCGCGGTGGTGCGCGAGTCGCTCATGTTCTCCAACGTGCGCGTCGAGGAGCGCACCAGCATTCACCGCTCCGTGGTGCTGCCGAACGTGGAGATCGGCCGCAGCTGCCTCATCACGGGCGCGATCATCGACGAGGGCTGCGAGATCCCGGACAACACCAACATCGGCGTCGACCACGGCGCGGACGCGCAACGCTTCCACCTCACCGAGAACGGTGTGGTGCTGGTCACGTCCGACATGCTGCGCCGGCTGCGCGGTGACTGACTTGCGCACCCGCCGCCCACCCCTGAGCCGAGCCGCGTGACGAGCCGCGCACGGCTGCCGGTTGTCCTCTTGTGGCACATGCACCAGCCACAGTACCGCGATGCCCTCACCGGGCAATACACGCTGCCGTGGACCTACCTGCACGCCATCAAGGACTACACCGACATGGCGGCGCACCTGGAGGCGAATGCAGCGGCGCGTGCGGTGGTGAATTTCACCCCGGTGCTCATCGAGCAGGTGGAGGAGATCGCGCGGCGCATCGCCGAGCACCTGAAGATGGGTACGCCGCTGCCCGATCCGGTGCTGGCGCTGCTGGGTCCGGAGGCCGTGCCGATCGAGCCGGCGCAGCGCCTGGCGCTGCTGCGCGCCTGCCTGCGCGCCCAGCGCCAGCACATGATCGAGCGCTTCGGCCCGTATCTGGAACTCGCCACCATCGCCGAGACGCTCGGCACCGCGGAGCGCATCAGTTACGCGTCCGACCAGTTCATCCACGACCTGGCGGTCTGGTATCACCTCGCGTGGCTCGGGGAGACCGTGCGGCGCGTGCATCCGCTGGTCGCGCGCCTGACCGAGCGCGGCCGCGACTTCACCCCCGGTGAGCGACGGGATCTGCTCACGCTCATCGGCGAGCTCGTCGGCCAGATCGTGCCGCGCTACCGCGCGCTCGCCGCCGCCGGGCGGGTCGAACTCTCGGTGACCCCCTATGCCCACCCGATCATCCCGCTGCTGCTGGACTTTCGCTGCGCGCGCGATGCCTTGCCGGCCCTGCCGCTGCCCGAGCATGCGCAATACCCGGGCGGCGCGGCGCGCGCCACCTGGCACATCGAGGAGGCCGTGCGCGTATTTACGCGCGCTTTCGGGGCGCGACCCTCCGGGTGCTGGCCGGCCGAAGGGGCGATCAGTGCTGCGACGCTGGAGCTGCTCGCCACGGTCGGGCAGTTTCGCTGGGCGGCCAGCAGCGCGGCGGTGCTGCACGGGAGTCTGCTGCGCACCGATCCGGCCGCCGCCGCCGATGCGCTCGCGTACGACCGTCCCTATCGGCTCGGTGGCACGGGCATGGACTGCTTCTTCCGCGACGACACGCTCTCGGATCTGATCGGCTTCACCTACGCCACCTGGCACGCCGATGACGCCGTGCATAACCTCGTGAACGAACTTGCGGCGCGCGTGCAGCGCTACCAAGCGAGCTCCAACCACGCCGTGCTGATCGCCCTCGACGGTGAGAATGCCTGGGAGCACTTTCCGTTCAACGGCTACTACTTCCTGCAGGCGCTGTACGCGCAGCTGGCCGATCACCCCGAGTTCGAGCTGCTGACACTCACCGAGTGTCTCAACCGTGGCCTGCAGCCGGCGCCGCTGCCGGGCGTGGTGGCCGGCAGCTGGGTGCACGGCACGCTCAGTACCTGGATCGGGGATCCGGCCAAGAATCGCGCGTGGGATCTGCTGTGCCAGGCGAAGGAGGATTACGACCGGGCCGTGCAGAACATGACCGATCCGGCGCAGCGGGCGTCCGCCGGGCGGCAGCTGGCGTTGTGCGAGAGCTCCGATTGGTTCTGGTGGTTCGGGGACTACAACCCCGCCGATGCAGTGAGCCAGTTTGATCGGCTGTATCGGCGGCAGCTCGTCACGCTCTACCGCCGATTGAATCTGGCGCCGCCGGCGGATCTGGCGCTGCCGATCTCCACCGGTTCCGGAGCGCCCGAGCACGGCGGCGTCATGCGTCGCGCCAGCGCCGGCTGACGCGGGCACGCGGTGACTGCGCGACTGCCCGTATTTGATCGCCGTCGTGCCGGGGTGTTGTTGCCTCTCTCGGCGCTGCCCGCGCCGCTCGGGCGCGGCGGTCGCGCCTTCGTCGACTGGCTCGCGCGCGCGGGTTTCTCGGTCTGGCAGATCCTGCCGCTCGGGCCGACCGGCGCGGACGGCTCCCCCTACTGGGTGCGCTCGGACCGGGCGGGAAATCCGGCGCTGCTGGATGAGGCGGAGTTGCCGCCGGCGGATGCGCCGCTCGAGGCGCAGTTCCTCGCCACTTCCGCCGGCTGGCTGGCCGACTACGCGCTCTTTGAGGCCCTCACGCGCGCGCACGCGGGCGCGCCGTTCTGGGGCTGGCCGCCGCCGCTGCGGGATCGGGCGCCAGCGGCGCTCGCGCAGGCGCGCGCTGAGCTGGCCGCGCAGATCCAGCGCATCGAGCGCGAGCAGTACGCATTCTTCCGGCAGTGGGGTGCGCTGCGCGCGTACGCGCTGGCGCGCGGCGTGCGTCTCTTCGGGGACCTCGCCTTCTACGTCGCCCCCTCCTCGGCGGAGGTGTGGACGCAGCGGGAACTGTTTCAGCTGCGAGCGAACGGCGAGCCGGCCGCCGTGGGCGGCGTGCCGCCGGACTACTATTCGGACAAAGGCCAGACCTGGGGTAATCCGCTCTACGACTGGGGTGCGCTCGCGCGCGGCAACTTCAGCTGGTGGACGGCGCGGGTCGCCGCGCAGCTTGAGCGGCTGGACCTGCTGCGCCTCGATCACTTCCGCGCGTTCGCGGCGCACTGGGCGATTCCGGCCGAGGCGCCGGATGCACGCAGTGGTACGTGGGTGCAGACCCCGGGCGCTGCGCTCCTGGGGGCCCTGCAGGCGCAGTTGCCCGACCTGCCGCTGGTCGCTGAGGATCTGGGCGTCATCACCGCGGATGTGCTCGAGCTCATGCGCCGCTTCGCGCTGCCCGGGATGCGGGTGCTGCAGTTTGGCTTCGACGGCAACCCCGCCAATCCGCATCTGCCCTACCTGCATGTGCGCGAGTGCCTCGCCTACACCGGCACGCATGACAACGATACCGCCCTCGGCTGGTACGAGAGCCTGGATCCGGCCACGCGCGAGCGCGTGGATTTCTTCCTGCGACTGACTCCCGGGGACATGCCCGACGCGCTCATCCGCGCCGCGCTCGGCTCGGTGGCCGAGCTCGCCGTCATCCCCGCGCAGGATCTTCTGGGCCTCGGATCGCAGGCGCGCCTGAATAAGCCGGGCACGACGCACGGCAACTGGCAGTGGCGCCTGCCCGAGCAGGCGCTCGGCGAGGAACTGGCGCGTCACTGCGCGCGTCTGAATGCGAGTTTCGGACGCGTCTGAGGCACCTCGCCGGCGTGCCTGAGGGCCTTTGCTACCATGGCGCTCATGAACCGCCTCGCCCGCGTTGTGCCCGCGACACTCGCCGCGCTCCTCTTAGGCGCCTGTGCCCTGGCGCCGAAGTTTGAGGCGCCGCATCTGTCGGTCATGGACGTGCAGGTCGTGGGCGGGGATTTGTGGCAGCAGCGCCTCAAGGTGCGCATGCACGTGCAGAACCCCAACGAGCGTGCGCTGCCCGTCGAGGGGATCGTGTACACGCTCGAAGTCGAGGGACAGCCCTTCGCCAGCGGGGAGTCGACGGCGAGCTTCGTCGTACCCGCGCTCGGGGAGGCGGAGTTCGACATGAACGTGACCACCAATCTGGCCGGCACGTTCATCAAACTGCTCGGGCGCGCATCCGAGACCAAGGCCGTCGCCTATCACCTCACCGGCAAGGTCTCACTCTCGCAGGGCTTTCTGCGCTCGATTCCGTTCGACCAGCGCGGCACCTTCAATCTGCAGTGAGCCGCTCGTAAAGGCCGATGTACTCGCGCCCCTGGCGTGCCCAGGAGAAGTCCCGCGCCATGCCGTTCTGCACGCAGCGCGCCCATGCCGCCTTCTGGGCGTACAGATCGAGCGCGGTATTCAGCGCCCACTCGAGCGCCGGGGTATCGAAATCGTTGAACATGATGCCCGTGCCGGTGCCGGCCGCGGCATCGAAATGTTCGACCGAGTCGGCGAGTCCGCCGGTACGGCGCACGAGCGGCACGGTGCCGTAGCGCAGGCTGTACATCTGGTTCAGGCCGCACGGCTCGTAGCGCGAGGGCATCAGAAACAAGTCACTGGCGGCCTCGATCCAGTGCGCCAGCGCCTCATCGTAGCCTTGGTGAAAGTGCACCCGTCCGGGGAACTTAAGCGCAAGGCCACGGAAGAACGCCTCGTACTGCGCCTCCCCGCTGCCGAGGGCGACGAAATTCAGCGCCCGCGCGGCGAGGGTCTTCGGCAGTGCCTCGAACAGCAGTTCGATCCCCTTCTGCGCCGCGAGCCGGCTGACGATGCCGGCGAGCGGGATCGCCTCGCCCGCGGCGAGGCCGCAGCGCTCGAGAAACATGCCCTTCAGCTGCCCCTTGATCTCAAGGTGCTGCGGATCGTAATGCGCGGGCAGGAAGCGGTCATGGCGCGGGTCCCATTCCTCGTAGTCGACGCCGTTCAGGATGCCGCTCACGGCGGCGCCGCGTGCGCGCAGGCTGTCCTGCAGTCCCATGCCGTAGGCGTCCGAGCAGATCTCGCGTGCGTACGTGGGACTCACGGTATTGATGGCGCCCGCATAGAGGATGCCGTGGCGCAGGGCGTTGATGTGCCCGGCCTTAAGGTCCTGCGGGTCCAGCAGCGCCAACTCCGCCGGCGCAAGGCCGAGGTCGGCCACGCGTGCCGCCGGGAAGATGCCCTGGTAGCCGATGTTGTGGATCGTGAGCAGCGTGCGCGCCGCGGCGAGCAGCGGCTCGGACTTGTAGAGCGTGCGCAGGAACAGCGGCGCAAACGCGGTATGCCAGTCGTTGCAATGCACGATGCGCGGCGCCCAGCGCATCTGCCGGCAGGCAAGGAGCGCTGCGCGGGTGAAGCCGA
>DATHLO010000167.1:0-7356 GCA_035488075.1 Steroidobacteraceae bacterium
ACCAGGCGCAGGTTGGCCTCGACCATCTCCTTCTTGGCGCGGCGTGCCTTGGCCTCACCGATCGAGACCTCGCGGTTGACATCCTTGATGTCGTTGATCGTGAGGTGATAGATCACCTCGAGCTGCTCGAGCTTCTTCTGACGCCGCTCGATCTCGTCCTTGAACTTCGCGAGCGGGGCGGAGTACTTCTTGCCGCCCTTGACGTGCTTGGTGAGCCAGCGCGGGTTGGTCTCGTTCTTGGGGAACGAGGCGATGAAATCCTTGCGCGGCATGCCCGCATCGCGCACGGCGATGACCATGATTTCCTTCTCGAGCTGGCGCACCTCGGAGACGTGCGTGCGCAGGTTGAGGATCAGCGCATCGAACATGCGCGGCGACAGCCGCAGCTCCATGAACTCGTCCGAGAGTCGCTTGCGCTGGCGCAGCGTCTTCGGATCCTTGGCGCCGAGCTTGGCGATCGAGCCGAGCACCTGCAGGTGGATCTTGGCGATGGAGGCGAAGCGCGTCGCCGCCTCGATCGGATCGGGACCGGTGTCGACGGCTTCCTCTTCGCTGTCGTCCGCCTCTTCGGTCTCTTCCTCGTCGTCGGCCTTCTCGGGCGCCGCGACCACTTCCACCAGCTTGGTCGGGTTCTGCGGCTGCGCGATGACGTCCGGCGCGTTCGGATCGATGAAGCCGACGATCACGTCCACCAGGCGCGCCTGGCCGACCTTGACCGGCTCGTAGGCGCGTAGCAGGAAATCGTAGGTGGGCGGATACATGGCGAGCGCGCGGCGCACCGCATCCAGGCCCTCTTCGATGCGCTTGGCGATGCGGATCTCGCCCTCGCGCGTCAGCAGTTCCACTGTGCCCATCTCGCGCATGTACATGCGCACCGGATCGGTGGTGCGGCCGAGCTCGGCGTCGAGTGCGGCCAGCGCCGCGGCGGCCTCTTCGATCGCCTCCTCGTCGGCGGGCGCGGAGGGCTCGGTGGCGAGCAGCGACTCGGTGTCCGGTGCCTTCTCGAACACCGGAATGCCCATGTCGTTGATGGTGTTGACGATGTCTTCGATCTGCTCCGGATCGACGATCTCGGAGGGCAGGTGATCGTTCACCTGCGCGTACGTGAGGTAGCCCTGCTCCTTGCCGCGCGCAATCAGCAGCTTCAGCTGCGACTGCCGATCCTCGGGCATGGCCGGCACGCGCCGCTCGATGCCGAGCGGGCGCTTGTCGGGGAGATGCTTGCCGCCTGCGGGGCGTACCTCGGCCGGTGCGCCGCCTTTGGCGTTCAGCCCGGCCGGGCGCGGTGCGGGTGCGCCCTTCTTCAGCGCCGGCGCGCCCTTGCCGCGCTCTTTTTCGCGCAGGCTCGCCACCGCGGCGACCGCCTTCTCGGCGACGAGCGGTTTCACGGGCTTGGTGAGCTTCTCTGCTGGGCGCTTTTTCTGGGCCGTTTGGGGCTTGTGCTTACGTGTCATGTAGTGGCGGCGTAAAGGTGGTTTCCCCCTATGTGCTGCCCAGAAGTGGGCGACTCAAGGGGGGCGAAGGCAAAGCCCGCGATTTTATTAGACGGCGGCTCAATCACCAAATCAAACTTAGCCGCCGCGGGCATCGCGGGTCCGCAGTTTGACGATAAGTTGTTGAAATTCCTCAAGTTCACTCGCAGATAAGGTCGCGCCCCGGCTTTTGGCCTCGAGCGCCTCGAGACGGCGGCCGGCGGCCTGCTCGGCGAGCTTCACGAGTGCGCCACGAAGCTCTCCGGCCGCCCCGGGCGCATCGGTAAAGACTTCCTCGCGCTCCAGGAGTTTCTGCAGCGCCTCGCCCCCCTCGCGGTCGGCCCAGCGCTGCACGACCTGGGCGGGGATCTGCGCCGGTCGCGCGCGCAGCTCATCCAGAAGATCGCGCAGGAGCGCAACCCCGGGCTCCTCGCTCGCTTCAAGCCCCGCGCGCTCGGGCGCGCTCACCTCGCTTGCGATCTGCGGATGGTGCAACAGCCGTACGATCGCCTGGCGCACGAGACTGCCGCGCCCGGCCCCGACGGCGGTGCGTGCCGGCGAGCGCCGCAGCGGCACTGGCGCCTGCGCGGCGCTGCCGGGCGCGGCCCCCGGCGCCCACAGTTCTGCCAGGCGCTGCGGTCCGAGCCCGATGACTTCCGCCAGTCGCTCGAGCAACAGCTCGCGGTACACACCCTGCGGCACCTTCAGAAAGAGCGGCCGCGCGGCTTCGGCGAAGGCGGCGCGTCCGTCCGCGTGGCTGAGGTCACTGTGCAGCGAGAGCTCACGCACCAGGTACTCGGACAGGGGCAGCGCGCCGCTAAGCCGCGCTTCGAAGGCCTCGCGCCCTTCCTCGCCCACGAGGGTGTCCGGATCGTGCCCGTCGGGCAGGAACAGGAAGCGGATCTCGCGCCCCTCGCGCGCTTCCGGCAGAGCCTGCTGCAGCGCGCGCCAGGCGGCGGCGCGCCCGGCCCGGTCGCCGTCGAAGGCGAACACCACCGCGGGCACGAGCCGGAACAGGCGCCGGAAGTGCTCGGCGGTGGTGGCGGTGCCGAGGGTTGCGACCGCGTAGTCGACACCGGCCTGATGCAGCCGTACCACGTCCATATAACCTTCGACGATCAGAAGGCGCGTGAGGTTGGTACGGGCGCGGCGCGTCTCGTAGAGACCGTAGAGCTCGCGCCCCTTGTGAAAGAGCACCGTCTCCGGGGAATTGAGGTACTTCGGCTCGCCCTGGTCGATGATGCGGCCGCCGAAGGCGATCACGCGCCCGCGCGCATCGCGGATCGGGAACATCACGCGGTCGCGGAAGCGATCGTAGTGGCGCTCGCCGTCGCGCATCTGGCCGCGCTCGCGCTCAACGATGAGCCCGCCATCCAGGAGGGCCTTGCGGGCGGCGTCCGTGGCGCCGAAACGTCGCAGCACCTCGTTCCAGGAGTTGGGTGCGTAGCCGATCTGGAAGCGCTCGAGGGTCTCGGGGGTGAGAGCGCGGCGGGTGATGTAGTCGCGGGCGCGCGGCTCATGCGCGAGCGCCTCGGCGTAAAAGTGCGCCACGTCCTTCATCACATCGTAGAGCGGCTCGTCCGCGCGGCGCGGCACGTTATCGCTGCCGCCCTCATGGGGCACCTCAAGACCCAAACGGGTGGCGAGCTCCTCCACCGCTTCGGGGAAGGCCATGTGGTCGTGGTCCATGAGGAAGCCGAGCACCGTGCCGTGCTTGCCGCAGCCGAAGCAGTGATAGAACTGCTTGTCCGGGCTCACCCAGAAGGAGGGCGTCTTTTCGCTGTGGAACGGGCAGCAGGCCTTGTACTCGCGTCCGGCCTTCTTCAGCTGCACGCGCAGCCCGATGACTTCCACGATGTCTGCGCGGGCGATGAGTTCGTCGATGAAGTGCTGCGGGATGCGTCCCAAGTACTGGCGCCTTGCGTGCTGTGCGGCGAATCAACCTCAAGGCAAGCCTGCCACGGCGCGCGCGTCTTGGCAGCAGGGAAAATCAGCCGAGTTTCTGCTTAATCCGCGCGCTCAGGGCGCCCATGTCCGCGCGCCCCTGGGCCTTGGGCTTTACGACCGCCATGACCTTGCCCATGTCCTTGACCGAGGCGGCGCCGGTGGACTGGATCGCCTCCTGGATCAGGGTGTCGATCTCCGCCTCGCTCATCTGCGCCGGCAGGTACTGTTGCAACACGCTGATCTCGGCGCTTTCCTTGGCGACCAGATCGGCGCGGCCGCCGCTTTGAAACTGGGTGATCGCCTCGCGCCGCTGCTTGATCATCTTCTCGAGCACCGCGAGCACCTGGGTGTCATCGAGGCTGATGCGCTCGTCGACTTCGCGCTGCTTGATCGCCGCCAGCGCCAGGCGCACCGTGCCGAGCCGCTCTTTTTCGCCGGCCCGCATCGCACTCTTCATGTCCTCGGTGA
The DNA here is from genome assembly GCA_035488075.1 of Steroidobacteraceae bacterium. GTDB lineage: Bacteria > Pseudomonadota > Gammaproteobacteria > Steroidobacterales > Steroidobacteraceae > 13-2-20CM-66-19. The sequence continues at coordinate 3,888 of DATHLO010000167.1, forward strand.
TTCGATCCTTGAGCGCCATGGCGCTTTATGCACGCACCCGCGCTAGCGGGAGCTGCGCATGCCGTCGCGTGAGACGCGCTTCATGTGCCGCTTGATGGCTGCGGCCTTCTTGCGCTTGCGCTCCTGCGTCGGCTTCTCGTAGAACTCGCGCCGGCGCAGCTCGGTCAGGATGCCGGCCTTCTCGCAGGCGCGCTTGAAACGCCGCAGGGCGGCATCGAAGTACTCGTTCTCACGCACACGAACGCTCGGCATCGAAACCTCAAATCATTGATCGGGTTGGGAATCTCGCCTTGCCCGGGGGGCGACCCAAAATGCTGCGGCCGCTCGGGGGCCGGGGATTCTAAAGGAGCGCCGGGTATAAGGCAAAAACCCGTGGGCGAGGGGCAGGGCGCCGGCTGAGCGTTACGTGCTCGGAGGGTGACTGCCCGTCACCCCGCCCAGGGGCATCGCCTGCGCCGGCCTGAGGGCGCGTGTTCCCCAGGCTCTTCAGGGGCTGATCCCGTGTTTGCCCATTTCCGCGGCAATCTGCGGTTGCAGCGCTGCGGCGGCGGAGAGGTCGGCGTTGCCTTGCGCGCCCTGGCCCTTGTGCATCCGGGCGACGCCGCGGCCATAGAGGGATGAGGCATTGGCGGGCTGCAGGCGCAGCGCGGCGTCGTAGTCGGCGATCGCCTTGTCGTACTGGTTTTGTCGCAGGTACACGAGCCCGCGGCTGTCCAGATACGAGGCCGTATTGGGGCTGAGCTTGAGTGCTGCATTGCAGTCCGCGAGCGCCTGCTCGAGCTCCTGTCCCCACCACGCTCGGGCCCAGCAGCGCGCATTCAGGGCGTTGCTCATATGCACGTCGCCGCGTTCGCGCACCTCGATCCACTTCGAGAATTGGGCGATGGCGGCCTGGGGTTGCCCGATGTATCCGTACAGATAACCGATGCGCATGCGCACCGGATCCTCCTTGGGCGCCGCACGGTCGGCCTGCTCCAGATCCGCCACGATCGCCGCTTCCGGGTCATGCCGGCCGGCGCGCACGCTGGCGCGCGCAACGAGTGCGGCCACATCGTCGGGCTTGAGCTTGATAGCCGCGTCAAAATCGGCGAGCGCCAGGTCCGGTTCCTTGTTCTGCCCGTGAGCGAGCCCGCGTTCGTAGAAGTAGCTCGCCTCCGTGGGGGCGAGTTCGCAGGCGCGGGTGAGATCGGCGATGGCGTGTGCGTAGTCGTGCCGGGCGGCGGAGGCGGCGCCCCGACGGGCGAAACCCGCCGCATCGGTCGGCTCCCCGGCTGTGTCCGCCGCTTCCGACGCGGCGCTTTCCGCGGCGGGTGCTTGTGCAAGATTGAATACCGGGCCGCCGTTGTAGGTGAAGTACAGCTTGCGCTGGCTGCTGGCAACGTAAACGCGGTGCGAAAGAAAGAAGTCCGCACCGATCAGCATGTCGGTACCGGGCATGCCAAGGTCCGCGATGCGCAGTCGCGTGTTACGGATCTCCTCGTCACCGATCTTGAAGCTGGCAAAAGGGGCAATCCACGCCTTTACCACGTTGCGGCCAATGCCCGACGTATAGCCTGCAGAAACCACGCCGGGACCGTCGAGGCTCACCCCAGCACGCTTGGCGGCCTCCGGCGTAAGCGCTGAGGTTGCTGCGCCCGTGTCGAACATGACATGGATCTTGCTGCCGTTCAGGTACGCGACCCCCACGGTGTGAGGCTGGGTGGGTATCGCAAGGTCAATGTCGATGACCGAATACGGCTGGGACTTTGTGACCCAGTAGGCCAGATTGACGTTCTTGCAATCCATGGGTCGCATGAGCCGTATGGCGCCTTTCGCGAGGTCATACTCGACATCCGCGATGCGGAACACGTTCTGCCCGAGCAGTCCCGCGACGCCCTCACCCATGTCGTTTCCCAGGACGAGAAAGTCAACGTTCGGTACCGGCAGGTCAAAGATGGTGAAGGTCTTGACCTTGGTCAGGTAGACGGCGCGCGTCTCCCCGCCGACACCGCGCACGATTAGGCCAAACGGTGCCGGGGTCAGGCTCAGTTTGAATTCGGTGGCGGCCGCGGGGGTGAGCGAACTGTAGAACGCGCCGCTGTCGGCCACGAACACCGCATCGTTGCCGTTGATCTTCGCGTGCACCAGGGGCCGCAGCCCGTTCATGGTGACCGGCAGTTCAGCGAGCCGGCCCAGAGTGCAGCCGGCGGCGTAAGAGCGGGACCCGAGGAGCGCCGCCACCGCGACCAGGAGCAAGGGCAGGCCGCGGCCTGCCGTGTGCAGGCTCGTCAGACCCCTGCGCGTGCGGCCGGTAGCGACAGTGATGACGCCCAAAACGCCTGCACTCCGGAGACATCTTGAGCGCTGACTATAGCATTGGGCTTAGCACGCCGATGACGGTACAGTTTCCTTCTTATGCGCGTGCTCGCGATCGAATCCTCCTGCGATGAAAGCGCCGTGGCGGTGCTGGATGAGCACGCCGGGCTCATCGCGCACGAGCTCTTCAGCCAGGTCGATCTGCACCGGGTTTTCGGTGGCGTGGTGCCCGAGCTCGCCTCGCGCGATCACGTGAAAAAGCTCCTCCCCCTGGTGCGCGGCATCCTCGAGGAATCCGCGCGCCGCGTCCCCGGGCCCATCACGGGAGTCGCCTACACGGCCGGTCCCGGACTTATCGGCGCCCTCCTGACTGGCGCGGCTCTCGCGCGCAGCCTCGCCTTCGCCTGGGGAGTGCCCGCGATCGGTGTGCACCACCTCGAGGGGCACCTGCTCGCCCCCTTGCTCGAGCCCGAGCCGCCGCCCTTCCCGCACGTGGCGCTGCTCGTCTCCGGCGGCCACACCCTCTTAATAGAGGTGTCCGGTATCGGGCGCTACCGCGTCCTCGGCGCCAGTCGGGATGATGCGGCCGGGGAGGCCTTCGACAAGACGGCCAAACTCCTCGGGCTGCCCTATCCCGGGGGCCCGGAGCTCGCGCAGCTCGCAACGCAGGGCCGCCCCGGCAAGTTCACCTTCCCGCGGCCCATGCTCGATCGGCCGGGGCTCGAGTTCAGCTTCTCGGGACTGAAGACCGCGGTGCTGCACGCCGTGCAGGGACGCGAGCTCACCCCGCAGCTGCGCGCGGACGTGGCACGCGGGGTCGAGGATGCGATCGTCGATACACTTATCGCCAAGGCACTGCGGGCGCTCGAGGAGACGCAGCTGCCGGTGCTGGTCGTCTCCGGCGGCGTCAGCGCCAATCGCACGCTGCGCACGCGGCTTACCGGGGCGGTCGGCGCGCGCGGCGCGCGCGTGTACTATCCGCGCATCGAATTCTCCACCGACAATGCGGCGATGATTGCCGTGGCGGGCCTGGCGCGCCTCAAGGCGGGTGAGCACGACTCGCTTGCGATCGAGGCGCGTGCCCAGCGGCCGCTCGAGTCGCTGCCGCCGGTGTCTCTGCCGATCGCCTGAATCAGGACCGAGAACCCCATGAGCGACAGCCGCGCGACCGGCG
>DATHLO010000168.1:0-3130 GCA_035488075.1 Steroidobacteraceae bacterium
GACCGCGCCCGGCTCGCGCACGGCGGCCTCGAGTTCCGCGACCAGTGTGCTTTGCTGTACCGCGCTGTTGGCGCCGTCGTTCCAGCGCGGCGCAAGGGCCTTCATGCCTTTCATCGCCGCCCAGGTATCGGCCGCGACGACGGCGATGAGATCCGTGTCACTCACCACCTGGGTGACACCCTTGACGGCCAGAGCAGCGTCTTGGGAAAGCTGCGCGATGCTGCCGCCTGCGACCGGTGCGAAAGCGATGATCGCAACCTGCGCCTGGGGCGGGCGCGCGTCGATGCCGAAGATGGCGCTGCCGTTGACCTTAGCCGGCGTATCCCGGCGCGGCGTCGGGTGACCGATGAGCCGATAGTCCTTCGGGTTCTTCAGCGTCGGCGCGGCGGGCACCTCGATCAGTGCCGCCGCGGCCGCAAGCACACCGTACCCCAGGCGTCGGCCTGAGGAGGAATGCACGACCTCACCGTGGGCGGCCACACACTCGCCCTCCGACACGTGCCAGCGCTGCGCGGCCGCGCTGATCAGCATGCTGCGCGCCGTTGCCCCCACGGTGCGCAGGCGCAGCCAACAGTCGCGGACCGAGGTCGAACCCCCGGTGGACTGGTCCCAGTCATCACCGCCATGCAGCTCACCGTTGAAACCGTACACGGCCGCGTCCGGGGGCGCGGCCTCGATGCTGGTCGCGGCCAGATCCACCTCGAGCTCCTCTGCAATCAGCATCGGCAGCGAGGTATAGGTGCCCTGTCCCATCTCCACCTTGGGCATGACGAGCGTGACGTGCCCGTCCGGCCCCACGCGCACGTACGCGTTCAGGGTCCCCGCCTGAGACTGTTGCGCGCCGCCGCGGCGCAAACGCTGCAGGCTGACGCCGATGATCAGGGCGCCGCCCACGGCGGCGGCACCGATGATGAAACCGCGGCGGCTTACGGCGGCCGCGGCGCTCATGATCCTCCGGCAGCCGCGCTCGCCAGCGCGCGCGTGCGGCGGCGTCCGTTGACGACGCAGAACGCCCCGAGCGCCACGGCGAGCGACAGCACGCTCACCTTCAGGTCGCGCTGCATGTCCGGCGTCAGTGCCATCGCGAACAGTACGGCCGCCATACCGGCGAGCGCCAGGTAATTCGACCAGGGGAACAACCACATGGTGAGCGCGGGCACCGCAGCGCCGCTTGCCTCGCGCGCGCGGCGCACGCGCAGATGCGCGACGGCGATCATCATGTAGATGAATACCATCAAAGCACCGGAGGCGTTCACGAGAAAGGCAAACACGGTCTGGGTCGAGGTGGTGGCGGCGAAGATGCCAAGGACGCCCGCAACGCTGCCCATCCACACCGAGCGGGTCGGCACGCGCCGCTTGTTCAGCTGTACCAGCCGCTGGGGCGCATCGCCGTGCTCGGCGAGCACGAACAGCACGCGCGAGCACACGTAGAAGGCCGAGTTCAGGCAGGAGAGCACCGCGGTGAGAATGACGGCGCTCATGGCAACGCTCGCCCACTTGAACTGCATGGTGGTGAGCGCGAGCGTAAAGGGTGACTCGCCCGAGCGCACCTGCACCCACGGCACGACGGTCACGATCAGCAGGACCGAGCCTACGTAGAAGGTGAGGATGCGCACGATCACCGTGCTGCTCATGCGGGCGACCGCGCGCGCTGGCTCCTTCGACTCAGCCGCCGCGATCGTGGTGATCTCGGCCCCGGTGAGCGAGAAGTACACGGTTACTGCGCCCGAAAGCACGGCGGTCAGCCCCTTGGGCATGAAGCCGCCGTGGGCGCTGAGGTTGGCGAAGGTGCTGCCGGTCGGGGAGGTGAAGCCAAAGGCATACGCGGCCGCGAGCGCGATGAATACCAGGATGGCGGCGACCTTGATCGAGGCGAACCAGAACTCGAACTCCCCGTACGAGCGCGCCGACATGAGATTCACCGCGGTCATCACGCCCATGAGGATGAGGCCGAGTACCAGCGGCGACGGTCCCGTCGGCCCGAGCCAGGCATGCAGGATGTTGGCCCCCGCGATGGCCTCCACCGGCACGACGATCATCCAGAAGTACCAGTAGAGCCAACCGGCGACGAAGCCGCCCCAGGAGCCGAGGCCTGCGCGTGCGAACTCGGTAAAGGAGCGCACGTGCGGCAGCGTCATCGCCATCTCCCCAAGCATGCGCATGACGAGCAGTACCAGGGTGCCGGTGATGAGATAGCTGATGACGATCGCCGGCCCCGTGGCGGCGATGGCGGCGCTGCTGCTGACGAACAGGCCCGCGCCGATCATCCCGCCGATCGAGATCATCGTGATGTGACGCGACTGAAGCGAGCGGCTGAGCTCGGGCATGCCCTTGTCCTGGAGGTTACTCATGCAGTGCGCAGCATAGACTGCCCGAGGCCGGCGGCGCGCGCTGTCTGCAGCAGCAGCGGCGCGAGCTTGGAGCGCAGCTCCGGCAGCGTCCAGCGGCTGGTGGGCGCGGAGATATTGACCGCCGCCAGCGGCTGGCCGTCGATGCCGAGCACCGGGGCTGCGATCGACAGATCGCCCCGGTAGCACTCCTGGTCCGACCAGGCGTACCCGAGCTCGCGCGCCTCGTGGATGCGCTTGAGGATCGTCGCGGCCTCGGTGAGCGTGTGCGGGGTGAGCGCCCTGAGGTCGCAGCGGCGCAGCAGGCGCTGCGCCTGCGCGGCGGGCAGCGCCGAGAGGTAGGCCCGCCCGGAGGCGGTGCAATACATCGGCAGGCGCCGCCCGACCGGCATGTGGATGTAGAAGCGCTTGAGACTCGGAAAGCGTGCGATGAACATCATGTTGGTGCCGTCCGGCTCAGATAAGCTCACCGACTCACCGCTCGCCTGGTTCAGATCGATGAGGTGTGTGGTTGCCTGCTCAAGCAGCGCATGGCCGGCCAGATAGGCGTGCGCGAGCGCGAGCGCGCGCGCCGTCAGCACCCAGCGCTTGGCCAGCGGGTCGCGACGCAGAAAACCGAGGCGCACGAGCGTGTGCACGCAACGCTGCGCCGAGCTCGTCGTCACCCCGACGCTGGCAGCGAGTTCCGCGAGACTCAAGGCGCGCCGCTCACCGCCGAAGGCCTCGAGAATCGCGAGTGCCTTTTCCACCGAACGGTTAAAGAGCGGATCGCGCGCTTGCGC
>DATHLO010000169.1:0-2975 GCA_035488075.1 Steroidobacteraceae bacterium
GGGGATTTCAACGGCTGGGAGCGCGGCCGCCACCCCTTGAGCGCGCGCGCCGACTCCTCCGGTATCTGGGAGGGAGTGCTGCCCGGCGTGCGTGCCGGTGCGCTCTACAAGTACCACGTGGTCTCGCAGCACGGCGCCATCGACAAGGCCGATCCGTACGCCTTCCGCACCGAGCTACCGCCGCGCACCGCCTCGGTTGTGTGGGACCTCGAGTTTGCGTGGCAGGATGGCGAGTGGCTCGGCCGCCGCGCGCAGGTGAACGCGCTCAATGCGCCCTGGTCCATCTACGAGCTGCACCTCGGCTCCTGGCGGCGCGTACCCGAGGAAGGCGACCGTCCGCTCAGCTACCGCGAGCTGGCGCACGCGCTCGCCGATTACGTAACGGCGCTCGGCTTCACGCACGTGGAGCTCATGCCGGTCATGGAGCACCCCTTCTACGGCTCCTGGGGGTACCAGGTCACGGGCTACTTCGCCCCGAGCGCACGCTACGGCACGCCCCAGGACTTCATGTATTTCGTCGACTACCTGCACCGGCGCGGCATCGGCGTGATCCTCGACTGGGTGCCGTCGCATTTCCCGAGCGACGAACACGGACTTGCGCGCTTTGACGGCACGCATCTGTACGAGCACGCCGATCCGCGGCAGGGCTTTCACCCGGAATGGACGAGCGCCATCTTCAACTACGGTCGCGCGGAGGTGCGCAACTTCCTCGCCAGCAGTGCCGTGTTCTGGCTCGAGGTGTATCACGTCGATGCGCTGCGCGTGGACGCGGTGGCCTCGATGCTCTACCTCGACTACGGACGCCCGGCCGGGCAGTGGATCCCCAACCGCTTCGGCGGTCACGAGAATCTCGAAGCGGTCGAATTCCTCAAGCAGCTGAATCTGGCGGTGTACCGCGACCATCCGCACACGCAGACGATCGCCGAGGAATCCACCGCCTGGCCCATGGTGTCGCGGCCGACCTACCTCGGTGGCCTCGGCTTCGGATTGAAGTGGAACATGGGCTGGATGCACGACACGCTGCGTTACTTTCAACAGGATCCCATCCACCGCAAGTATCACCACAGCCGCCTCACCTTCAGCATCTGGTACGCCTTCAGCGAAAACTTCGTGCTGCCGCTCTCCCACGACGAGGTGGTGCACGGCAAAGGCTCCCTCATCGGCAAGATGCCCGGGGATGAGTGGCAGCAGTTCGCCAGCCTGCGACTGCTGTATGGCTACATGTGGACGCATCCGGGCAAGAAGCTGCTCTTTATGGGCGGGGAATTCGGCCAGCGGCGCGAGTGGCAGCACGAGGAGAGCCTCGAGTGGCACGTGCTCGCGCTGCCGCTGCATGCCGGCGTGCAGCGCTGGGTGGGCGACCTCAACCGCCTGTACCGCGAGAGCGCCGCGCTGCACGAGCTTGACTTCAGCGACAGCGGCTTTCAGTGGCTCGACTGCGACGACGCCGACGTCAGCGTCATCGCCTTTCTGCGCCGCGGCGCGAGCGGCTCCGTGGCGCTCATCGCCTGCAACTTCACCCCCGTGCCGCGGGAAAACTACCGCATCGGCGTACCGCGCGGCGGCCGCTGGCACGAGCGGCTCAACAGCGACGCTGCTGACTACGGCGGCAGCGGCCAGGGCAATCTCGGCGCGCTCGACAGCGAGGCGGTTGCCGCGCACGGGCAGAGCCAGTCGCTGCAGCTGCGGCTGCCGCCGCTCGCCATCGTTATCCTCACACCGGCGTCCTAGGCGTGGCTGCTTCGCGCCACAGCGCCTGCCGGCAGTCGCAGCGCTGGCGGCGCTGCGGCAACATGCAGCCAACGGCTCCCAGGAGAAATGACATGCGGCGCGCAGATCCCCGGCTCGTGGCGAGCTCCTGGCTCGCGGTGATGGTGCTGGCGGGCTGTAGCAGCGGCGGGATCCCCAAACGCGAGGATGAGGCGCAGGTGCGCGCGCGCTTCGCCGCCTATGCCGGTGAGCCGATCGATCGCATGACCTGGATGGGGCAGTACTACAGCTGGGAGCCGGTCGGCGAGAATCAGCTGGTGGTGTTCACCACCCCGAGCGATGCGTACCTTCTGAAGGTGAGCGGGCCGTGTACTGACCTGAAGTTCGTGACCAGCATCGGCCTCACCTCCACCGGCAGCACGGTCTACTCGCGCCTGGATTCGGTCAAGGTGCGTCACTGGCGCTGCCCGATCGCCGAGATCCGCAAGGTCGACTACAAGCGCATGCGCGCCGACATGCGCGCCGAGGCCGAGAAGGCCAGGCCCGCCAGCTAAGCTGCGCTAGCGATAGCCGCGCGCCTGCAGGGTAAACAGGTGCGCGTAGCGCGCGTTCAGGCGCATCAGTTCCTCGTGGCTGCCACGCTCGATGATGTGCCCGCTGTTGAGCACGACGATCTGATCGGCCATGCGCACGGTGGAGAAGCGGTGCGAGATCAGGATGGTGATGCGTTCGCGGGCGAGCTGGCGGAAGTGCTCGAAAACTTCCGCCTCCGCCTGCGCATCCATGGCGGCGGTCGGTTCATCGAGGACGAGGATGTCGGCGCGGCTGCGCATGAAGGCGCGCGACAGGGCGATCTTCTGCCACTGCCCGCCGGAGAGTTCGCGCCCGTCCTTGAACCATTTGCCGAGCTGCGTCTGGTAACCCGCCGGCAGCGTAGCGATGAAGTCGCTCGCCCGGCCCTTCTCCGCCGCGGTGCGCCAGCGCCCCTCGTCTTCGAAATAGTGCTCGTCGCCTGCGCCCACGTTCTCCCCCACCAACAGCTGGTAGCGGGCAAAATCCTGGAAGATGACCCCGATACGCTCGCGCAGCGCCGTCTCGTCCCACTCGGTCAGATCCCGACCGTCGAGCAGGATGCGGCCGGAGGTGGGAGCGTAGAGCCGCGTGAGAAGCTTGATCAGCGTCGTCTTGCCGGAGCCGTTCTCGCCGACGAGCGCGACACTCGTGCCCGGCACGAGGTGCAGCGTAATGTTCTGCAGCGCCGGCTC
>DATHLO010000170.1:0-2498 GCA_035488075.1 Steroidobacteraceae bacterium
CCCCGAACAGGCCGAGGAAGCGCACGCCTTCATCCGCGCCCGGGTCGGCGCCCGGGATGCTAGAATTGCCGCCGCCACGCGCATTCTTTATGGCGGCAGCGTGAAGGCGGGCAACGCGGCTGAGCTGTTCGCGATGCCCGATGTCGACGGCGGGTTAATCGGTGGCGCCTCGCTTAAGGCTGACGAGTTCCTGACAATCCTGGCCGCGGCCGGACCGGGGTGAGTGAGTATTTCCGATGTGGTTGACGCGCATATTGACTTTGGTGCAGCTGCTCTCCGCCTTCGCGATCATCGGCCTGGTGCTGCTGCAGCGAGGCAAGGGGGCCGACGCCGGGGCGGGCTTTGGGGCCGGGGCCTCGGGCACCGTGTTCGGCGCGCGCGGCGCCACCACCGCGCTCTCGCGTGCCACGGCGATCTTCGCCGCCATCTTCATGCTCAACAGTCTGGCGCTGGCGTATGTGGGTTCGCGCCCGGTGGCCGCCGACACGCAGCGGAGCATCCTCGATGAGGCTGCGGAGAAGTCCAAGACCGTGCCGGCTGTGCCGGCGCCGCTGCCGCTGCCGCCGCCTGCAACCGCGCCGACGCCTGCGCCGGCTGAGCCTGCGGCGCCGAAGTAACGACCCGCGGCCCGGAGCGTTTTTCTATTGCCGACGTGGTGGAATTGGTAGACACACTAGCTTGAGGGGCTAGCGCCGCAAGGTGTGGGAGTTCGAATCTCCCCGTCGGCACCAAAACGCTGAATCGCGCTGCTACAATGCGCACCGCTCTTTTTGCGGCAGGTCACGGTCGGATCTGCCTTTTTTGCGGATCGCAGGCGCATGCTCTCAAACTATCTGCCCATCCTGATCTTTCTCATCGTCGCCGCAGGCTTGGCGGCGGTGCTGTTGATCCTCGGGACCGGCATCGGACGCTACTTCGCGCGCTTCCACGACGATAAGGCCAAGCTCACACCCTACGAGTGCGGCTTCGATGCCTTCGAGGACACGCGCACCAAGTTTGACGTGCGCTACTACCTGGTCGCCATCCTCTTCATCGTCTTCGATCTGGAGATCGCGTTCCTGTTTCCCTGGGCGGTGGCGCTGGACAAGATCGGCCACTTTGGCCTCATCGCCATGGGCATCTTCCTCGCCATCCTGGTGGTGGGGTTCGTCTACGAGTGGAAGAAAGGGGCGCTGGAGTGGGACTAGCAGCCGCGGACAGTCCGGAAGGCTTCGCGCAGCGCGGCTTCATGACGACGCAGGTGGATAACCTCGTCAACTGGGCGCGCACCGGCTCGCTGTGGCCGATGACCTTTGGCCTGGCCTGCTGTGCGGTGGAGATGATGCACGCGGGCGCCTCGCGCTATGACCTCGACCGCTTCGGGGTCGTCTTCCGCCCGAGCCCGCGCCAGTCCGACGTCATGATCGTGGCCGGCACGCTGGTCAACAAGATGGCGCCGGCACTGCGACGCGTGTACGACCAGATGGCTGAACCGCGCTGGGTCATCTCGATGGGCTCGTGCGCCAATGGCGGCGGCTACTATCACTATTCTTATGCCGTGGTGCGCGGCTGTGACCGCATCGTGCCGGTCGATGTGTACGTGCCAGGCTGTCCGCCGACCGCGGAGGCACTGGTTTACGGAATCATCCAGCTGCAGAAAAAGATTGCCCGCACCAGCACGATCGCCCGCTAAGTGCCGAATGGAGTGAAGTTAGGGTGAGTGAGCGGATCGAAGCTCTCGCCGGGAAAGTTGACGCGCAGCTCGCAGGCAGCGTGCGGCGCGTGGCCGCGCTCGCGCACGAACTCGCCTACGAGACCGACGCGGCGGCGCTGCTGAGTGTGTGCCGCACGCTGCGCGTTGCGCCGGAGCTGAATTTCCAGATGCTCATGGATCTTGCGGGCGTCGACTACCTGCACTACGGCCGTGACGACTGGCAGACCTCGAGCGCCACGCGCTCGGGCTTCAGCCGCGCGCGGGTCGCGAGCGCTGCGACGCCGGCTGCGGATGAGCCGGGGCGCTTCGCGGTGACCTACCACCTGCTCTCGATTGCCCACAACCAGCGGCTGCGCCTGCGGGTGCGGGCGCCCGACAGTGCGGAGCCGGTCATCGACTCGGTCGTGCCGGTGTGGGCGTCCGCGAACTGGTTCGAGCGCGAGGCGTTCGATCTGTTCGGCATCCTGTTTCGCGGACACCCGGACCTGCGCCGCATCCTCACCGACTACGGCTTCATCGGCCACCCGTTCCGTAAGGACTTTCCGCTCATCGGCAACGTCGAGGTGCTGTACGACCCTGCCAAGGGGCGCGTGGTGTACCAGCCGGTGAGCATCACGCCGCGGGTGCTGGTGCCGAAGGTGATCCGCCACGACCACCGCTATGACCCCGCGCTCAAAGACCCCCAGGGACCGCGCTGATGGCCGTCGCCCCGCTAACCGAAATCCGCAACTACACGATGAACTTCGGGCCGCAGCATCCGGCCGCCCACGGCGTGCTGCGTCTGGTGCTCGAGCTCGACGGTGAG
>DATHLO010000171.1:0-5476 GCA_035488075.1 Steroidobacteraceae bacterium
CAGGCGGAGGTCGATAAGTTCATCGCCAGTCACCTGCTGCTCAGGCGCCAGTCGCCCGGGCGCTTTCCGCTGGAACTGCGCCGCGTGCTGTTCGAGCGCAGCCGCCCCGATCCGCGTCTGGACGCGGCGCGCGCGGGGCTGTATCGCGAGGCGAGCCACTACGCTGAACGCTTCTGTCGGCGGCTCGAGCAGTCGCTGGTGCGCCGGCGCACGGCGCGGCAGGAGGCGGGGGCGGATGGGCAGGTGCTGGCGGAGCTGCGGCGTTTCTACCGCCTGTCGCATGCGCGCAAGCGTGCGCACATCGAGCGCACCAGCTGAATCACACCGCGCGGCGGTGCGCCACGCCTTGCGCGGGGCCGACCTTATTCCTCGTCGTCCCCGCGGCGCTTGCGCTCCTCGAGCGCGCGCATGAGCTTGATGTGTTCCGAGAGCCGGCGCAGGTCCGTGCGCGTCGTGCCACCGCGGGGGCGCGGCGCTTCGCGCGGCGCGCGGCTGCGCGCATACGGGTCGAAGGTCTCTTCGGGCGCCTTGAGTGTCAGCTTCGGTTCGCCCAGGATCTCAAGCACCGGCCGTGTCTCATCCGCCGGAGCATCGCGCCAGTTCAGGAAAGCATTGCCGCGTTCGTCGTGCACGATTTGGCCGATGCGGCGCCGTTCGGCCGCCGGTATCGGCTGCGGGCCCACTCGGCTCTTGGAAGATTGACTCACGGATTATGTACTGCCTGTCAGTGCAGCGTCGCCATTTCCCGACGCTCAGAGTAACTGTGAGGCGTGTCGCATTTCCGCGAGGTCCGTCACGGAATTTTCGTGCGCGTGTCAGCGTTCTTGAGCGGACATATTTCGGGCGCGCAAGAGACCCAGCGCAGTCTTCATGTCCGCGATGGTGCCATCGAGCGCCCAGGCACAGGCCTCGCCAAGCGGCACCCAGTGCACCTGGATGACTTCGCCGTGCTCGTGGGCTCTGGTGGCCGCGGTGAGGCCCCGCGCCAGGTAAAGGTGCAGGCGCTCGGTAAAGACGCCCGGGGAGGAAAGACAGGTGCCCAGATCGAGCCACTCGCGGGCGCTCACACCGGCCTCCTCGATCAGCTCGCGCTGCGCGGTCATAAGCGGCGGCTCGTGCGGCTCGAGCTTGCCCGCCGGCAGCTCCCAGATCCAGCCGTCGGCGACGTAACGGTACTGGCGCAGCAGGCACACGCGGCGCTCATCATCCACGGCCGCCACGGCGGCGCCGCCGGGGTGATGCACGACTTCGAGCACGGCGCGGTGGCCGTTCGGCAGCGTCACCTCATCGGTGGTCAGGCGGATGACGCGTCCGGAATAGTGCAGGGTCTGCTTCTCGGGCTTCATGCGCCGCATCCTAACCGCTGGGCGGCGCGGCTGCCTGCCAGCACTCGCCGCCCACGCGGTGCGCGCGGCGTCACGCTCTGCGTGCGTTCAAATCGCCAGCAGGCATTTGCCGCGCGTATAGTCCGGCTCCAACTATGGCAACCACCGCGCACCTGGAACGCCTCAACGCCGCGCAGCGCAAGGCCGTGGTGCACGGTGAGGCGTTGCCCGAAAAAGGCTACAAGTCCGGCCCGCTGCTGATCGTCGCCGGCGCCGGTACGGGTAAGACCGATACCCTGGCGCACCGCGTCGCGCATCTGGTGATCCACGGCGTTGATCCGGCGCGCATCCTCATGCTCACCTTCACGCGCCGCGCGGCCACGGAAATGCGCCGCCGCGCACACGAGATCACCCGCAAGGCACTGAATGAGCCGCTCGGGGGTGTGAGCCAGGGCATCGCGCAGCGCCTGAGCTGGGCCGGAACCTTCCACGCCATCGGCAACCGCCTGCTGCGCCACTATGCGCCGCACCTGCAGCTGGATCCGCACTTCAGCGTCATCGATCGCGGCGACTCCTCGGATCTCATGGACAGTCTGCGCCAGGAGCTCGGCCTCGCCGACAAGGAGCAGCGCTTCCCGCGCAAGGACACCTGCCTGCAGATCTACTCCAACCGCGTCAACACGCGCGCCTCGCTGCAGGAAACGCTCGAGCATTATTTCCCCTGGTGCGCGCAGTGGGAGACGGAGCTCGCCAATCTGTTCCGCGCCTACGTCGAGCAGAAGCAGCACTCGCGCCTGCTCGACTACGATGACCTGCTGCTCTACTGGCACGCGATGATGTGCGAGCCGCGCCTGGCGCAGCACATCGGCGCACACTTCGATCACGTGCTGGTGGATGAGTACCAGGACACCAACCGCCTGCAGGCCGAGATCCTGCACGCGCTCAAGCCCGAGGGCTCCGGGCTGGTGGTGGTTGGGGATGACGCGCAGGCGATCTACTCGTTCCGCGCGGCGGCGGTCGAGAACATCCTCGGCTTCGCGGAACGCTTTCAGCCGGCCGCGGAAGTGGTCACGCTCGCCCAGAACTACCGCTCGACCCAGCCGGTGCTCGACGTGGCGAACGCGGTCATGGCGGAAGCGCCGCGCCAGCACCGCAAGTACCTTTTGTCCGTGCGCGGCGATGGCGCGCGGCCGCGTGCAGTCACGGTCGATGAGCTGCAGACCCAGGCGGAGTACGTGTGCACTGAGGTGCTCAGGCGGCGCGAGGCGAGCGTGCCGCTGAAGCGCCAGGCGGTGCTGTTTCGTACCTCAAGCCACAGCGACCTGCTGGAAGTGGAGCTCACCAAGCGCAAGATCCCGTTCGTGAAGTACGGGGGGCTGAAGTTCCTCGAGGCTGCGCACATCAAGGATCTGCTGGCGGTATTGCGCTGGGTGGACAACCCGCACAACGCGCTCGCGGCCTTTCGCACGCTGCAGCTGCTACCGGGCATGGGGCCGGTCAACGCGCGCGCCGCGATCGATCATCTGGAGGCCGGCGGCCATTCGTTCGAGTCGCTCAAGAGCTTCAAGCCCCCGCAGACCGCCGAGATCGACTGGCGACGGCTGGTGGAGTTGCTGCAGTCGCTCGCCGATCCACAGCGGCCCTGGAACGGGCAGCTCAGCCAGGCGCGCGAGTGGTACCGGCGGCACTTCGAGCGCCTCTACGAGCAGTTCCACACCCGCATGGGCGATCTTGAGCAGCTGGAGTTGCTCTCCGGGCAGTACCCGTCCCGCGAGCGCTTCCTCACCGAGATTACCCTCGATCCGCCCAACGCCACGAGCGACCTGTCGGGGCGCCCGACGCTCGAAGAGGATTTCCTGGTGCTCTCGACGATCCACTCGGCCAAGGGCATGGAGTGGGACACGGTCTATGTGCTGAACGTGGTCGACGGCAGCTTTCCCAACGAATTCTCGACCGGCAAGTCCGAGCTGATCGAGGAGGAGCGGCGGCTGCTGTACGTCGCGCTCACGCGCGCGCAGAACGACCTGCTCATGATGGTGCCGCTGAAATTTCACCTGACGAACCAGTCACGCCAGGGCGATGCGCACGTCTACGGTGGCCGCAGCCGCTTCGTGACCGAGAAGGTGCAGAAGACCATGGACGCGGTGACCTTTCACAGCTCCGCCCTCGGCGGCGCCGACGCGCTGCAGGAGAGTACGACGCCGGTCACGGTCGACGTCGGCGCGCGGCTGCGCGATATGTGGTGAGGGCTTACTTGGCCGGCTTCACGAAGCGCATGGTGAAGCGATCGCTTTCGCCAATGGCCGCGTACTTGTCGTGATCCTTCTCGCCGAGGCGATACGAGGGCGGTAGCGTCCACACTCCCTGCTCGTAGTCCTTGGTGTCCTTCGGGTTGGCGTTCACTTCGGATTTGGCGACCAGGCGAAAACCCTGCGCCTCGATCAGGTGGATGGCGTACTCCTCATTGACGTAGCCGCTCTTCGCCTTCGGGTCCTGCGCGACGGCCGGATTGCCGCGATGCTCGACGATGCCGAGGATGCCGCCGGGCTTGAGTGCCTTGTAGAGCGTCGCGAACACCTGTGAGGCCTCGCCCGCAGACAGCCAGTTGTGCAGGTTGCGGAAGGTCACGACCATGTCGAGCGAGCCGGGGGGTACCACGTCGGCGCCGTCGGTCGGCAGGGTGACGATCTGCACCTTATCGTACAGATCGGGACGCGCGGCGAGCTTCGCGCGGTAGCTGTCCAGGCGCTTGGTGTTGTACGCGCTCGAGGGATCCGGCGCGATGAGCGCGGCGTAGTACTTGCCCTTCTCGCGCACCAGCGGCGCGATGATCTCGGTGTACCAGCCCGGTTCCGGCCATACCTCCAGCACGCTCGTCTCCGGCCGGATGCCGAAGAACAGCAAGGTCTCCTTCGGGTGGCGGTAGACATCGCGGGCGCGTTCGGCGTCCGTGCGCTGGTTGCCGGCGAGAATGCCGGTCAGATCCTCCGCGGTGCTTTGCCGCGAGCTGGTGGTGGCGCACGCCGCCAAGAGTACGGCGCACACCACGCCTGCGGCGAGTTTCGGTTTCGCGAACATTCGGCTCGTCCTTCGACTGCGGGGCTGTCGATATAGCATGGGCGCGCTAAAAAACCCCGCGCCGGGCGGGGTTCTTTAGCTGCGGCCGCTCGATCGGGCTTGCGTTAGCGGCGGAACGGACCGCCACCCTGGCGGGGGCGTTGTGGGCGCTCCTGTGCTTCGTTGACGCGCAGCGGCCGGCCGTTCATCTGAAAGCCGTTCAGGGCCTGGATCGCGCTCTGCGCTTCCGCCTGCGGCATATCGACGAACCCGAAACCGCGGGGCTTGCCGGTTTCCCGGTCGTTGATGAGTTTCACCGACTCCACTTTACCGTGACGTTCAAACAGGGCCTTCACGTCCTGTTCGGTGGCGTTGAAAGGCAGATTGCCCACGTAAATCGTCGTCATCCGGGACTCTCTCTTGGGAAGGCGGACAGCGGCGTACCGCACGCGTCGGTCGCATGTACCGCGTGAATCAAACAGGTCAAGGCTTCAAGGCACACGATCGGCAGTTTTAAGTCAATGCGCAGCGCTTGGGCCGCAGGCCTGCACCTGCGTTCGCGCACGGATGAGAGGCGCGGGGCGGGAAGTAAAGTCAACACATTCAAACAAAGCGCACTCATCCACGACGGATATGAACGCGCGTGTCATGCTACTCCCGGGCTTTCCGCTACGCAAACCATGAGGTCAGAATGGAAGCGCTGCTGGTTTCCGCGGGCGTGGTTGCCCTGGCCGAGATCGGGGACAAGACGCAGCTCCTGGCGCTGGTGCTGGCAGCCCGCTTCCGCGCCCCGCAACCGGTAATCCTCGGCATTCTCACGGCCACCTTGGCCAATCACCTCGCCGCGGGCTGGGTCGGGACGTTGCTCGCAGCCTACATAAGCCCGGCGGTGATGCGCTGGGCGCTGGCGCTGTCGTTTTTCGCCACCGCGGCGTGGATGTTCGTTCCGGACCAGGCGCCGCAAGGGGAGGCCAAGCCGTCGCGGTTCGGGGCCTTCGGTACGACCCTGATCGCGTTCTTTCTGGCCGAGATCGGCGACAAGACCCAGCTGGCCACCGTGGCGCTGGCCGCCAAGTACCAGCAGCTCCTGCCGG
>DATHLO010000172.1:0-8999 GCA_035488075.1 Steroidobacteraceae bacterium
CCAGATTCGGCGCGAGCGCGCTCTTCAGGAGCGCCGTCATCGCTCCGTGCGCCTTCAGATCCTTGGCCAGGATGGCGGTATTGTCCGCGCGGTAACCGACGACGATGCGGCCGAGGCGCTCCTTCAGGTCCTTGAGGCTGGTGGCGAGACACAGGATGGCCATCACCTCGGAGGCCACCACGATATCGAAGCCGTCCTCGCGCGGCACGCCGTTGGCGGTGCCGCCGAGGCCGACGACGATCTGCCGCAGGGCGCGGTCGTTGATATCCACCACGCGCCGCCAGGTGATGCGGCGCACGTCAAAGCCGAGCTGGTTGCCCTGCTGGATGTGATTGTCGAGCAGCGCCGCCAGCAGGTTGTTGGCGAGCGCGATAGCGGCGAAGTCACCGGTGAAATGCAGGTTGATGTCCTCCATGGGAACCACCTGCGAGTAGCCGCCGCCGGCGGCACCGCCTTTCATGCCGAACACCGGTCCGAGCGCCGGTTCGCGCAGGCACACCATGGCGCGCTTACCGAGCTGATTGAGGGCGTCCCCGAGACCCACCGTCGTGGTGGTCTTGCCCTCCCCGGCCGGGGTCGGCGAGATTGCGGTGACCAGCACGAGCTTGCCGTCGGGGCGGTCCTTCAGCTGCGCCAGGTAATCGAGCGACACCTTCGCCTTGAAATGTCCGTACGGCTCCAGACTCTCCGCGGGAATTCCCAGCCGCTCGCCCGCCAGCGGCACGATGGGACGCAATTTCGCGCGCTGCGCGATTTCGATATTGCTCGGGATCGGGGCGGCGGAGGCTTCGCTGGGTTTTGCAGACATGGTGCTAAGGGCCGTGGCAGTTTGACCGGGTCGTCATGCTACCAGAGCCTGCGCAGGTGGCGTTGGCGTTGGCTACAATCGGCAACGATGTTGTGGCTGAAGGCGTTTCACGTGGTGTTCGTGGTGACCTGGTTCGCGGGGCTGTTCTACCTGCCACGCTTGTTCGTCTATCACGTCGCCACCCACGATGCCCCGGGTGTGGCGCGCTTCCTGGTCATGGAGCGGCGGCTGTTTTTTCTCATGAGCGTGGGCGCGCTGCTGGCGGTGCTGTTCGGCATGGCAATGCTCATCGGCGCCCCCGCTTATCTTGAGATGGGCTGGCTGCGCGCGAAGCTGCTGTTAGTAGCCGCTCTGGTCGGCTATCACGCCTGCTGTTACCGGCTCATGCTGCGCCTGCGTGCCGGCCAGAATACGCACTCGCAACGCTGGTACCGCCTGTTCAACGAGCTGCCGACCCTGTTCCTGGTCGCCATCGTGGTCCTTGCGGTGGTCAAGCCCTGAGCCCCGGGGAAAAAGCCGCCCTGCGCGCCCCGGCACGGGTGCGCTCGTGCGCGAACTACCAAATCCGCACGCGCTCCTCGGGGATGAGGTACATCTTGTCGCCCGGCTTTACGTCAAAGGCCACGTACCAGGCGTCGATGTTGGGCAGCGGCCCGTTCACCCGGAAGCGCGCCGGGCTGTGCACGTCGGACATCACGATCTCGCGCAGCGAACCCTCGCGGTACTTCTCGCGCCACACCTGCGCGTAGGCGAGAAAGAAGCGCTGATCGCCCGTCAGACCGTCGATCACCGGGGCCGGCTTGCCCTTCAATGACAGCAGATACGCCTCGTGCGCCATATTCAGCCCCCCCAGATCGCCGATGTTCTCGCCGATCGTGTTGGCGCCGTTCACATGCAGTCCCGGCAGCGCTTCGAAGCCGGAAAACTCCTTGATCAGGCGCGCGGTGCGGCCGTTGAACACCTGCGCATCCTTGGGCGTCCACCAGTCTCTCATCGAGCCGTCGGGACCGAACTTGCGCCCCTGATCATCAAAACCATGGCCGATCTCGTGACCGATGACGGCGCCGATCGCGCCGTAATTCACGGCGGCATCGGCGTTGGGGTCGAAGAAGGGCGGCTGCAGGATGGCCGCCGGGAACACGATCTCGTTGTTCAGCGGGTTGTAGTAGGCGTTGATCTCCTGCGGCGTCATGCCCCACTCGCTGCGATCGACCGGCTTGTCAATGCGCGCCACCTGATAGTCCCACCACCACTGTGCGGCGCGCCGGCCGTTGCCGATCGGGTCATCCCGCTTGACGACGAGGGTCGAATAATCCTTCCAGGTATCCGGGTAGCCGATCTTGGGAGTGAAGGCGGCGAGCTTCTCGTGCGCGCGCGTCTTGGTTTCCGGGGTCATCCAGTCGAGCGCATCGATGCGCTCGCTGAGTGCGGCGCGCAGGTCCGCGACCAACTGCTGCATCTTCGCCTTTGATTCGGGCGGGAAATACTTGGCCACGTACAGCCGTCCCACCGCTTCGCCGATCGCGCCATCGACGGCGTCGACGCCGCGCTTCCAGCGCTCGCGCTGCTGCGGCTGGCCGCGCATCGTCTGGCCGTAGAACGCGAATCGCGCCTGATCAAAGCGCTGCGGCAGCACGGCCGCGTTGTCGTTCAGATAGTGAAACGTCAGAAAGGCCTTGAGCGTCGGCACCGGCGTGCGGTTAAAGAGCGCCGCGAGGTCGCGCATCGCGGTGAGCTCACCCAGCACGACGTCCTGGCGCGCGCCCAGCTGCTGCGCCTCAAGGAAGGCCTGCCAGGGAAAGCCGGGCGCGTAAGCGATCAGCTGCGCCTTGGTGCGCGGGTTGTAAGTAGCGTCCACGTCGCGGCGTTTCTCGATCGGCCACTGGCCCTTGGCGACCGCGGTCTCAAACGCCATGATGTCGCGCGCCTGCGCGTGCGGATCACTGCTGCCGCCCAGAGTGAGCATCTGCGCGACATACGCCACGTACTTCTCGCGCAGCGCCTTGAGCTGTGGATCATCCTTCAGGTAGTAGTCGCGGTCCGGCAGACCGAGCGAGGATTCGGTGATCACGACCGCATAGCGGTCCGGGTTCTTATAGTCCGGGCTGAGCTGTACGTCGAAGAGCGTCGCGTAGCCGATCGTGCCGAAGAGGCGCGCCACGTCGGCGCGCGATTTGGCGGCCGCGATGCGCTCTAAATCCGCCTGCGCCGCCGCGAGTCCGTTCGCTTCAATCGCTGACTCGTCCATGAAGGCTGCGTAGTAGTCACCGATCTGCTGCTCGGGTGTGCCACGGGCGGCATGCGCCGCGGCGGACTGCTCGATGATGCTGCGCACGCGCTCCTTGGAGAGCTCGTCCAGCCGATCGAAGGGGCCGAAACTTGCCTTGTCGGGCGGGATCTTGAAGCTCTGGTCCCAGGTACCGTTGGCATACGCGAAGAAGTCATCCCCGGGCTTCACGTTCTTGTCACCGGCGCTCAGGTCCAGGCCGAAGTCCCCGATCGCCGCCTTCGGCACCGCGGGCGGCGCGACTGTCGCGGCAATAGTGGGTGTCGGGGCGAGGGGGGCGGGCACGGGCTTCTTCTCCTCGGGCGTCTTTGATGCACAGGCAGCCAAGGCGAACAGCGCCGCCACGCAGCACAGTAGTCTCATACAGTTACGACCTTCAAATGTAACAGCAGGGGCGCATGATACGGCAGCCCCGCGCCAGCGGCGCAGCACTGACAGACACGGCCCGCCGCGGGAGGTTCCCGCCGCTCGCTTCGTCGGCAAATCCACTCGGCTCAGCGCGGCGCGGCGGCGTCCGCGAGATAACGCACCAGGTCCTGCCATGGCGAGGGCGCTTGCGGCGGCGGTGGCGCGGCCTCGGTACCCAGGTAAAGAAAGCCCACGATCGCATCGTGCGGCTCAAACCCCAGGGCCTGCTTGACGGTGTCATCGTAAGCGGCCGCGCCGGTCTTCCACATGGCGTTGAATCCGAGTGCGACCGCGGCCAGCATCATCGCCTCGGCGGCCGCGCCAGCTGCGAGCACCTGCTCGATGACGGGAATCTTGAGCGCGCTGTTCACATGCGCGCCGACCACGACGATCAGGGGCGCGCGGAACGCTTTGGCGCGCTCGCGTTCCAGCGTCTCCGCTGCCACCTGCGCCTGGTGGCGCTGCAGATGCGCCGCGAGCAGCGCACCCAGATGCGCCCGCGCTGCCTCGCGCACCACGACGAAGCGCCACGGCCGCAGCCTGCCATGATCCGGAGCGCGCACGGCGCTCGCCAGAATCAGCTCGAGTGATGCCGCATCGGGTGCCGGCTCCGCCAGGGTACGCGCCGAGCGCCGGGTCAGCAGCAGATCTATGGCTTGCATGCGAGCATTGTCGCAGACTCGAGCCCATGCTCGTAACCGCCGAAGCCTGCGAGCGCAACAAGGCGCCGATCCTTGAGGTGCTGCGCACTGAGTTCGCGGCGAGTCGTTCGGTGCTGGAGATCGGCAGCGGCACCGGCCAGCATGCCGTGCACTTCGCCGCGCACCTGCCGCACTTGAGCTGGCAGCCCAGCGAGGTCGCAGCCCTCCTGCCCGCCCTCGCCGAGCGCGTGCGCCTCGAAGGATCACCCAATCTGCGCCTGCCGATCGCCCTCGACG
This sequence comes from Steroidobacteraceae bacterium, assembly GCA_035488075.1. GTDB lineage: Bacteria > Pseudomonadota > Gammaproteobacteria > Steroidobacterales > Steroidobacteraceae > 13-2-20CM-66-19. The sequence continues at coordinate 4,442 of DATHLO010000172.1, forward strand.
TGCGCGCCACGCCCTGGCCGCACGCCGAGGCGGACGCGATCTTCAGCGCCAACACGCTGCACATCATGGGGTGGGATGAGGTGGAGGATTTCTTTCGCGGCGTCGGCGCCGCCCTCGGCCCCGGGGGCGTGCTGTGCGTGTACGGCCCGTTCAACTACCAGGGGCGCTACACGAGCGCGAGCAACGCGCAGTTTGACGCGTGGCTCAAGACACGCGATCCACACAGCGCGCTGCGCGATTTTGAGGCCGTGAACGCGCGCGCGGCTGCCCAGCAGCTCCTGCTGGCGGCCGATCACGCCATGCCCGCTAACAACCGTACGCTCGTGTGGCGGCGCCCGGCGCACGCGTAGCGTACAGTGACCCCATGGACAGGGTAACGACGGGCGAGATCCGCGACGCCATCCGCGCGATCCCGGACTACCCGAAACCGGGCATCACCTTCCGCGACATCACGACGCTGCTCGGCAACGCGCGGGTTTTTCGGGCGGTGATTGATCAGCTGCTCGAACCGTGGGCCGCCGCGCACATCGACCGCGTGGCGGGCATCGAGGCCCGCGGCTTCATCCTCGGCGGCGCCCTCGCGCATCAACTCTCGGCCGCCTTCGTACCGATCCGCAAGAAGGGCAAGCTGCCGCATGCCACCGTGCGCGTCGCCTACTCCCTGGAGTACGGACTGGATGAGATGGAGATGCACCGCGATGCGGTACGCCCCGGCGAGCGCATCATTCTGGTCGATGATCTGATCGCCACGGGGGGCACGGCGGCGGCCGCGGTGCAGCTGCTGCGCGGCCTTGGCGCGCAGGTGCTCGCCGCCTGCTTCATCGTGGATCTGCCCGACCTGGGCGGCTCGGCCCGGCTGGCAAAGCTTGAGGTTCCAGTGCACTGCCTGGTGAGCTTCCCGGGCGGTTAGTGCTGTCATATTTATGCTTAATTTACAATAGGATAGGGGTGGAATTGCCCCCAACATTACGTTGTGGTCATACGGCTCTGAGTCGCGTGGATTGCGTTCATAATACGCGCGCCTTGGGATCTGGGAGCCTGTCCGGCTGATGCGCGTTGAGTGTGCCGGACGCGTATGAGCCGGTCAGGCACCCGCCAAGGTGAAGCTGCGGATCCCCCACTTTCTGGAGACTACATCGATGTTCAAGAAGCTCGTTCCCGTTATCGCCCTGGCGCTCATTGCAGGCCCGGTCCTCGCCGCCGATCCGGCCCCGGCTGACTCGACCCCGGCCGCCAAGTCCTCCTCGCACAAGAGCAAGCATCACAGCAGCACCAGCAAGAGCCACAAGTCGTCGAAGTCCACTTCGACTGGCTCGACCGCGCCGTCGACCCCCAAGTAAGCGTCGGTTTAGGCTGACCTTAGAAGGAGCCCCGCCTGGATCAGGCGGGGCTCTTTTGTTTTGTGCGGCCCGTTTTGTGCACGCTGTGGCGGGGCTTGCGGCCTTCGCCAAACCGGTTCACATTCTCACCCATGGATGGGAGTCAGACAGCAGCCATACACCTAGCGCTGGTTGAAGTACAACATGCCGTGACGAGCATGACCTTTCCGAGCTGCGATCAGGAAGATCTGATCGAAGCGATTGATTGCGTCGAGAACGAGCTGCACAACGGCCACCCGAACTTCGCGCTGATGTGCCGCTTCCTCAACTCCATTGCCAGGAGCCTGCGCGCGCAGCCGGAAGCGCGCGACGCCTGTCTGGCGATCGAGGACGCGATCGGCAAGGCGGGCATGCCGAGCACCTGGCAGTCGGGCATCTGATCAGCCACGCGCGTTGAGCGCGGCGCCCTGGGCGCCGCGTACGTCGGCGGACGTTGCGCGCACGCGCGTCCACGGTCTAACTTGGTGTGAATGTTCACGCCCCTCAGCCAGTGTCTGATCCTGCTCGCGGGCTCGGTGTTTCTGGTCACGCTCGCGCGGCGACTGGCACTGCCCACGAGCATGGCGTACTTGCTGGTGGGACTCGCGCTCGGACCGCACGCCCTCGGCATCCTCTCGGACTCCGGGACCACGCGGCTGCTGGCCGAACTTGGCGTCGCGTTCCTGCTGTTCACGCTCGGACTGGATTTCTCGCTGCCGCGCATGCTCGCCATGCGCCGCGAGGTGTTCGGCCTGGGCGCCGCGCAGGTGCTGCTCACCACCGTCGTGTTCGCGCTCCTCACTCACCTGCTCGGGGTCCCCTGGCTCGTGGCGGTCGTGCTCGGCGGCGCGCTCTCGATGAGCTCCACCGCGATTTTGCTGCAGCAGCTGACGGAGCGCTCGGAACTCAACCGCACCCATGGCCGTCTCGCCTTCGCCATGCTGCTCTTCCAGGACCTGGCGTTCGTGCCTTTCCTCGCCCTGGGCTCCGCCTTAATCGCCGGCGAGGATCAGCTGCAACTGAGCGCGGGCCTGGTGCCGGTGCTCGGGGCGGTGCTCGCGATCGGTGCGGTGCTCGCCGCCGGACGCTGGCTGCTGCGGCCGCTGTTTCACGTGATCGCGCACAGCCGGCTGCGCGAGCTGTTCACACTGACCGTGCTGCTGGTGGTGCTGTCGGCGGCCTGGGTGTCGCACAGCGCCGGACTCTCTTTTGCCCTGGGCTCTTTCCTCGCCGGCATGATGCTCGCCGAGACCGAGTACCGGCATCAGATCGAGTCGGTCATCCGACCCTTCCGCGACATCCTGCTCGGCCTGTTTTTCATCTCCGTCGGCATGTTGCTCGACCTGCACCTGCTCGCCCGGCCGGGCGAGCTGGCGACGGTGCTGCTCATGCTGGTCACACTCGTGGTGCTCAAGGCGCTGCTGGCGGCGCTGGTCACGCGGCCCTTCGCGCACTCGCGCTTCAAGGCGCTGCGTACCGGAATCGTGATGTCGATCGGCGGGGAGTTCGGTATCGCGCTGTGCACCATCCTGCTGCAGGCGGGCCTGCTGTCCGAGCGCACCGGGAGCCCGTTACTGGTGGCGATGGTGCTGTCGATGGTCCTGAGCCCCTTGATTCTGAACAACAACAAGCGCGTGGCGCGCTTTCTGCTCGCCGAGCACGCGCCGCAACCCACCGCGAGCGAGCGCGAGGAAGCCGCGACGCGCGAGATCGCGCAGCGCGATCACGTCATTCTTTGCGGCTTCGGCCGCGTCGGCCAGAACGTCGCGCGCGTGCTCGAGTCGCAGGGCTTTGAGTACATCGCGTTTGATCTGGATCCGGCGCGCATCCGCGCCGCGCGCCACGTCGGCGATCCGGTGATGTTCGGCGACTCCTCCGACGAGGAGCTGCTCGCCAAGGCGGGCCTCGAAACGGCGAGCGCCGTGGTCATCAGTTTCTCTGATCCGGCCACCTCGCTCGGCATCCTGCGCAGCGTGCGCCGCGTGCGCGGCGAGGTGCCGGTGCTGGTACGCACGCAGGATGACGGCCGCTTACAGGAGCTCAAGGATGCGGGCGCGACCGAGGTCGTGCCCGAGACGTTCGAGGCGAGCCTCATGCTGGTCTCGCACGTGCTCATGCTGCTGCATGTCCCCGTCACACGCGTGGTACGCACACTCGGGGAGATTCGCAACAACCGCTACGCGGTGCTGCGCAATATCGTGCACCACGACGATACGCGCCCGACCGACGAGACGAGCGAGCATCGCGAGGAGATCAAGTCCGTCGTGATCCCCCCCGGGGCCTGGTCGGTCGGCCGCACGCTCACCGAGGTGCGCGGTCACGGGGTCGCAGTGGTCTTTACCGGGGTGCGCCGCCACGGCATTCTCGGGCGCGAACCCGCCGGTGACACGGTGCTGCGCGACGGCGATATCGTGGTCATCTACGGCCAGCCGGAGGAGCTGGAGCGCGCCGAAGCGGTGCTCTTGGCCGGCTGAGCGCAGCCGCGGGCCCGGACCGCTAAGATAGCGCCGGCGGCGCCCCCAGAAGCTGCCGCGCCACGGCGCACGAAGAGGATCTACCCCATGCACAAGAGCCGCCTCGCCGGACTCATCATCGACTGCCAGACCGACGATCTTGAGGCGGCGGCGCATTTCTGGGGCGCAGCGCTCGGACTGAAGGTCGAGCCCCCACGGGCCGGGGCCGAGGAGGCCTTGTATCGCACACTTGCCACGTCACCCGATCAGATGCACGTCGAGGTGCAGCAGGTGGCGCACCCGAGCCGGGTACACCTGGACATCGAAGCGAGCGACATCGAAGCGGAGGTGCAACGCCTGGAGCGTCTGGGCGCGCGGCGCATCGGCGCTGTGCACAGCTGGGTGGTCATGGAGGCACCGACCGGACAGCGCTTCTGCGTGGTGCCGGTCGAACGCACCGATTTCGCGGCCCATGCCAACAGCTGGGCAGAAGTTCCTGAGTGAACCGCAGCGACATCCATTTCCCGCCCAAGCACGAGCCGTTGCGCGACGACGTGCACGGGCTCGGCGCGCTGGTCGGCGAGATCCTGCGCGAACAGGGCGGCGAGCAGCTCTTTGAGCTGGTGGAGAGTGATCGCGTCGCCGCCATCCGCGGCCGCAGCGGCGATGCGGCCGCGCGCGCCGCGCTCGCCGCGCAGGTGCGCGGGCGGCCGCCGGCGCTGGCGCGTGATCTGGTGCGGGCGTTTT